>QNAZ01000021.1 GCA_003641645.1 Thermodesulfobacteriota bacterium | reverse complement strand
TTTAAAACCCATTGCTATCTCTTTAGAAAACTATAAAGCCTATTATATTCTTAAAGAAAATTCCTTTTTAAGTTCTTCAGATTTAGCAATACTTAAAAAGTATCTAGGCTCAACCTTAAATCTTCCAAAAAAAGGAGTGGTGCTACTCTCAGATGATTTAAGTTTGGATGAAGTTGAGAAATTTAAAAAAGAGAAAAATGTAATTATTGAAAAAAGTTTTAAACGGAAAATTCTTCAACCTTATTTAAAGTTTTTAGTAGGAAAAACTTTTAATGGATATGGAGTATCTGGATTGGAAAAAGTTTTTAATGAACATTTAAAAAAAGGAAAACCACTTATTCTATCTCTTGATTTAAATTTAGAAAAAAAGATTTACAATATAATTCAGGAATTCGATCTTCCAGCTTTTGGAATAGCTATTTTTAACCTTGAAACAGGTGAATTACTGGGATATTTGGAAAGTGAAAATGTTAAACTTTTTGATAATTATTACCCCTTAAATTTTTTCAATCTTCCTGATAAAGAAATAAAAAATTTTAGATGGGTTTTAGGAGAAAAACCAGTTATTAAAGAAAAAGATATGATGAAAATAAATGCTTGGCATCTTGCTAAATGGTATATGGATAAAGTATGCAACCACCCTATTACTCCTACTATTCTTTATACTAAAACTAAAACATGCAAACCAAATTCGGAAATATTTGATAGAAAAGAATATATTTACACTCTTGGAAATATTTTTATTACTATAGCTTTCAAAAAAAATAAAATGATTCTTACCTCACTTGCGCTTACTTCCCAGGATGCTATTGAATTAAATGAAAAAATAGTAAATTATCTTTTTTCTCTATTATGAAAACCTTAGGAGAGCTTATTAAAAATTTAGAGATTATAAAAGCTTATTATGGAAGTCAGATTATAGAAAATTTAGGGGCTTATAAATATTTAAAAATAAATGGCATTAGTGAAAATTCTAAAGAAGTTAAAAAAAGATACATCTTTGTTGCCAGACGAGGAACTACTTTTAATGGTGAAATATTCATTGAAGAGGCAATTAGAAATGGAGCCGTGGTTATTCTTAGAGAAAGTCAAATAAATTCTTACGAAACTTATCCTGGAGTAATTCAGATTCAAGTAAAAAATATTAAAAAAGCTTTATCTTCTCTTGCATTAAATTTTTATGAGAATCCCCAAGAAAAATTAATTTTAATAGGTGTTACAGGAACAAATGGAAAAACCTCTGTTAGCTATTTTACTAAAACTCTTTTAAATTCTCTTGGATTAAAATGTGGATACATAGGAACCCTTTTTTATGAAATAGATAAAATAATCCCTTCTCTTGAAACTACACCTTCAATATTGCGTATAACCTCTTTATTAAAAGAGATGACAGAAAAGGGGTTTAAAGCTTGTGTAATTGAAGTATCTTCTCACGCTCTTCATCAGGAAAGAATACTTGGACTTCTTTTTGATGTAGTAACCTTTACTAACCTTTCAAGAGATCACTTAGATTATCATAAAGATATGGAAAGTTATTATCAAGCAAAGAAAAAACTTTTTATTAATTACCTTAAATCTTCTACAAAAGCTGTCATTTCATTAGAAAATGAATATGGAAAAAGATTAGCAGAAGAATTAAAATACCTCTCCCCTTTTCTTGTAAATAGTGATGAAATAAAAACTGAGGTGCTTGGTAAAAAAAATGGATTAACTCTAAAAATCAAAATAAGAAATAAAGAATATAAAGTTTCTACTCAACTTTTTGGAGACTATCAAGCTAAAAATTTAACTACTACCTTAGGTATTCTTTTAGCTCTGGGTTATAAAGTTGAAGAAATTTTAGAAGCTATAAAGAATCTTAAAAATCCTATAGGAAGACTTGAATTAGTAGCTGATTATAAAGGTAGTAAAATATTTGTGGATTATGCTCATACTCCTACTGCATTAGAAGAAGCTCTGAAAAGTTTAAATTCTTTAAAAGAAAATAAATTAATTGTAGTTTTTGGTTGCGGAGGTAATAGAGACAAAGGTAAAAGACCACTTATGGGTAAAGTTGCAAGTTCTTTGGCTGATGAAATAATTTTGACTTCAGATAACCCAAGGTTTGAAGATCCTTTAAAGATAATTGAAGATATTAAGAAAGGAATAAATTCCTCTAAACCTTATAAAATCATTCCTGATAGAAGAGAAGCTCTTAAGTTTTCTATTAAAAATTTACAAAAAGGGGATATTCTTCTGGTTGCTGGAAAAGGACATGAAACTTATCAGGAAATTAAAGGTAAAAAATATCCTTTTTCTGATCAAGAAGAAATTTTAAAAATTATAAGGAGTGAAAAAAGCAATGAATATTGAAATTAAACTTTTTACTGAAGAGATAATAAAAGCTACCTCAGGTATTCTTGTTAATGGAGATATGGGTATTTCTTTTAGAGGTATTTCAACAGATACAAGAATTATAAAACCAGGTTATCTTTTTTGGGCTTTAAAAGGAGAAAGATTTGATGGGCATGATTTTTATAAAGATGCTATAGATAAAGGAGCTAAGGGGCTTGTTTTTTCTCATTTCCCGAAAGGATTTAATGTAGAAAATATTCCAAAAACAATTTCAGTAATTTTAGTAAGAGATACATTAAAAGCTTTAGGAGATTTAGCAGCTTTTTGGAGAAAAAAACTTAACTCTACTATAGTAGCTATTACAGGTTCTTGTGGTAAAACCACTACTAAAGAAATTACTTACAATATAATTTCCAGATTCTTTAAATCTGCCAAAAATCAGGCTAATTATAATAATTTAATAGGTGTTCCTTTATCACTTCTTTCTATAAAAGAAAATACAGAAGTAGGAATTTTAGAACTGGGAACTAACCAAAAAGGAGAAATAGAAAGACTTTCACAAATTGTTAAACCTCAAATCTCAGTTATTACTTCAGTCTATCCTTCACATTTAGAAGGACTTGGTTCTATAGAAGGGGTTTTAGAAGAAAAAATAAGTTTATTTAAAAATACCTCTCTTAATGGAACCCTTATTTATAACTTCGACCAAGAAATTTTGAGAAAAAAGGCACAAGAATTTTCACAAAATAAAATTTCTTTTGGTTTTGATTCAAAAGCTGATATTTCTTTTCAAAATCTAATACTTAATGAAAATAATATAAAAGGTGAAATTATTTTTAAAGATACTTCCTATTTTCTGGAAATAGAAAATATTGGAAAACATAATCTTTTAAATCTTTTAGCTTCTCTTTGTGTAGCTATTGCCTTAGGACTTGATTTAAAAGAAATTATACCGCGTATAGGAAAAGAAATACCTATTTTTAAAAGAGCAAAATTTTTTGAAAAAGAAAATATTTTTATTATAGACGATACTTACAATGCCAATCCAGGCTCTACTAAAGCTGCTTTAGAATTTTTAGAAACACTTTCTAAAAATTATAAAAAGAAAGTTGTAATTTTAGGTGATATGAAAGAACTTGGACAAGATTCAGAAAAATTTCATAAAGAGATAGGAGAGCTTGTAGGTGAAATTGCAGATTCAGTTTTTTTTATTGGTGAAATGGCTAAAATTTATGAAAAAGGCTTTAAATCAAAAGAAAAAAATAAAAAATGTCAAACCTTTAGTAGTGTAGAAGAATTTTTAGAAAATTTTTCTTTAGAATATTTTTTTGAAAAAGCTGAAGAAAAAACAATAATCTTGGTAAAGGGCTCGAGGGCTTTAAGAATGGAAAGAATTGTGGAGAAGCTACTTAAGGAGCTTAGCTGATGCTTTATCATTTTCTCTATTCTTTAAAAGATATATCTATTATTTTTAATGTTTTTAAATACATAACTTTCAGAATGATCTGTGGCGCTATAACTTCTTTTATCTTAGTATATTTTTTAATGCCCTTCTTTATAAGATATATGAGAAAAAAACAATTTGGACAAATTATTAGAGATGAGGGACCTGCTCATCATAAAGTTAAAACAGGAACTCCTACTATGGGAGGAATAATAATAGTTAGTGCTATTATTCTTTCTACTCTTTTCTGGTGCAACCCAAGTAACTATTTAATATGGATAGTTATTTTTATTCTTTTTAGTTTTAGTTTTATAGGATTTCTGGATGATTTTTTAAAAATAAAAAGAAAAAAAAATCTCGGCTTAAGAGCACGAGAAAAAATTTTAGCTCAGCTTTTAATTGTGTGTGTTTTTTATTTAATTTTATTTAAGATATTTAATTTCCCTACTAATCTTAATTTTCCCTTTTTTAAAAAATTAATAGTTGATATTGGAGGTTTTTATCTAATTTTTAGTATGCTTGTAATACTTGGCAGTTCCAATGCTATGAATTTAACTGATGGACTTGATGGACTTGCTATAGTTCCTTTTATTGTTGTAGCAGGAGTCTATAGTATTTTGAGTTATGTAGCAGGACATATTAAGTTCGCTAACTATTTATATCTTCCTTATATACCTCAGGCTGGAGAATTAGCTATTTTTTGTGCTATTTTAGTAGGAGCTGGTTTAGGGTTTTTATGGTATAACGCTTATCCTGCTGAAATTTTTATGGGAGATGTTGGTTCCCTTGCCTTAGGAGCAAGCCTTGGAGCTATTGCTATTATGATAAAACAGGAATTTTTATTAATTATAGCTGGAGGGCTATTTGTTCTTGAAGCTATATCAGTAATTTTGCAAGTTGGTTATTTTAAAATTACCAAAGGAAAAAGAATTTTTAAAATGGCTCCTCTTCATCATCATTTTGAATTAAAAGGCTGGCCAGAAAATAAAGTAGTAGTTAGATTTTGGATTGTTTCTATAATTTGTGGGCTAATAGCTTTAAGCACACTTAAAATAAGATAGTTTATGAATTTAAAAGGAAAAAAAGTAGTAGTTTTAGGTTTTGGTAAAAGTGGAAAATCAGCAGCTAAACTCCTTTTAAAACTGGGAGCTGAGGTATTAATTTCTGAAACTAAAGAAAAAGAAGCTTTTTCTTCTGAAATTTTAGATTATTTTAAATTACAAGGAGTTTATTTTGAAACAGGAGGTCATAAAAAGGAAACACTCCTTTCTGCAGATCTTGTTGTAGTAAGCCCTGGAGTTTCCAGAGAGATCTACAAAGATTGTTTAAAAAAAGATATTCCTGTTTTAAGTGAATTAGAACTTGCTTGGCAATTTTTACCAAATAAAAACGAAACTATTGCTATTACAGGGACCAATGGAAAAACAACTACTACTGCTATGGCTTCAGAACTTCTTAAACTTTCTGGATATAAAGTTTTTACAGGTGGAAATTACGGTATTCCTCTATCTGAATTAGTAATTTCTAATACTTCTGTAGATAAAATTGTGCTTGAAGTTTCAAGTTTTCAATTAGAAAACATTTATACTTTTTCTCCTAAAATTGGTATCCTTTTAAATATCAGCCCTGATCACTTAGAAAGATATAACTCCGATGAAGAATATGCTTATTATAAATATAGACTTTTTGAGAACCAAAATAAAAACTGCTATAGTATTTTACCTTTTAAAGAAAAATGGTTTAATAAATTTAATAAATTATTAAAAGGAAAGGCTCTATTTTTTGATGAAAAGGAAAATTATGAAGCTAAGGCATTTCTTAAGCCAAGCTTTATATCTTCTGAGGATGGTTTTATTCTTAATTTAGAAGATAAAGAATTTTACTCATTTTTAGGATTTAAACTTCTGGGAACTCATAATAAGATAAATTTTATGGTTGCAAGTTTAGGAGCAAGACTTTTAGGAGGAACTAAAGAAAGTATTAAAAGATTGATAAGTGAATTTAGTGGATTTCCTCATAGATTGGAATATATAGGAGAATTTGGAGGAGTTTATTTTATAAATGATTCTAAAGCCACCAATGTAGATGCTACGGTGCAAGCTTTAAAAAGTCTTACTGGTTCTATAATTCTTATTCTTGGTGGAAAACACAAAGGAACTTCTTACAGTTCTTTAATTCCTTATATAAAAGAAAAAGTAAAAATTTTAATTTTAATGGGGGAAGCACGTTTTATTATAGCTGAAGAATTAAATGGACTTACAGAAACTTATATTACTGAAACTCTTGGTGAAGCAACCCTTTTGGCTATTAAATCTGCTAAACCAGGAGATATAGTGCTTCTTTCTCCTTCTTGTTCAAGTTTTGATCAATTCAATGATTATAAAGAAAGGGGAGAATTTTTTAGAAATTTAGTTTTATCTCAAGCCCCTTTATATTTTAAAGAGAAAAAGGAGGGGATACTTCATTGAAATGGCTTATTGTTGCTGGTGGAACAGGAGGGCATCTTATACCTGGTGTATCTATAGCTCAACAATTATTAAAGCTAAAAAGAGAAGTATATTTTGTTTCTGGAACAAGAAAAATAGAGGAAACAATCTTAAGAAATAAACCCTTTGAGGTTTACAAACTTGATGTAGAAGGTTTTATAGGAAGACCTTTTAAAGATAAAATAAGAGCTTTTATAAAAATGATAAAGGCTACAACGAGGGCTTACAAACTTGTTAAAAAGTTAAATCCTCATATTATCTTTGCTACAGGAGGATATATCTCTTTTCCAGTAATATTAGCAGGAAAATTAAGAGGTAAAAAACTCGGACTTCATGAACAAAATATAGAACCAGGAATAGCAAATAAAGTATTAAGTTATATGGTAGATAAAATTTTTGTAAGTATTGAAGAAAGCAAAAATTATTTTCCTAAAAAAAATGTTATATTTTCTGGAAATCCTGTAAGAAAAGAGTTATTAAATCCCAAACCAAGAGAACATTCAGGAAAGGGATTATTGATCTTAGGAGGAAGTTTAGGAGCAAGATTTATAAATGAGCTTGGTTTAAAAATTGTTCCTTTATTATTAGATGAGTTTAAAGAACTTTTTATAATTCATCAAACAGGTTTAGATGATTTTGAAAAGATAAAAAATGAATATAAAAAAATAATAAAAGAAGAAAATATAAAGCGTTTAAAAGTTTTTCCATTTATAGAAAATATGAGTTGGGCTTATTCTCAAGTAGATTTATTTTTAGGAAGGTGTGGTGCTACTACCCTTGCTGAACTTTTTGCAGTTGGATTACCAGCTATTTTTATACCTTTTCCTTATGCTACTAAAAATCATCAAGAAAAAAATGCAAAAATTGTAGCTCAAAAAGGCGGAGCTATTTTGATAAGGCAAAAAGAAGCAACTCCTGAGATTGTTTTAAAAGAGCTAAGATCTCTTCTTAGGGATTCAGAAAAACTAAAAAATATGTCTCAGGTTATGAAAAGTTTTTTTATTAAAGATCCAGAAAAAATAATTATAGAAGAAATGGAGAGGTTAGTTAAAAATGTCTAAGAAAAAGAGAGTTCATTTTATTGGTATTGGTGGAGTTGGAATGAGTGGTTTAGCTTTGATATTGTCTTCCTTGGGATACAAAGTAAGTGGATGTGATATTACAAGGAGCAAATATACAGAATTATTAGAAAAAGCAGGAATTAAAGTATATTATCAGCATTCTGAATCTCATGTAGATTCAGCAGATATTGTTGTATATTCTTCAGCTATACCTCAAAACAATCCCGAACTTCAAAAAGCCAAAAAATTAGGAATCTGGGTAATACCCAGAGCTCAGATGTTATCAGAAGTAATGAATTTATATCCCAAAAGTATTGTAGTAGCAGGATCTCATGGAAAAACCACCACTACCTCAATGATGTCTGAAGTTTTAATAAAACTTAAGAAAAATCCTACTGTTATAGTAGGAGGAATAATAAATAATTTTAAAACCCATTCTCTTTTAGGTAAAGGTAAATATTTGGTTGCTGAAGCAGATGAGAGCGATGGTTCTTTTCTCTGTTATAATCCTTATATAGAAGTTATTACTAATATTGATAAAGAACACCTTGATTTTTATGCAGATTTTAATGCCATTAAAAAAGCTTTTATAAATTTTATAAAAAGATGCTCTCCTAAGGGAAAGGTAATTTTATGTGGAGATGATATAGGAGTAAAAGAAGTATTACAGGAAATTTCTGGACCCTTTTTACTTTATGGATTCTCATCTGAAAATCATCTTGTAGGAAAAATTGTAGAAGATTCTGCCTATCCAAAAATAGAAGTTTATTATCTAAATAAATTTTTAGGGACTTTTAGACTTTCTGTGCCAGGAAAACATAATGCTCTTAATGCTTTAGCAGTTATTGGAGTTTCTCTAAAATTAAATCTATCTATTTCTGAAGTATTAAAGGTATTAAAAAATTTTAAAGGTGTAGGAAGAAGGTTTGAATTTAAAGGTATTTGGAAAGGAGCGATTTTACTTGATGATTATGCTCATCATCCAACAGAAATTAAAGCTACTCTTTCTGCTGTTAAAAAAGTCTATCCTGATAAAAAATTAATATTAATCTTTCAGCCTCATCGTTATACAAGAATGAAAGCTTTATGGGATGAATTTTTACTTGTATTGAAAGAGCCTGAGATATTAATTTTAACAGAAATATATCCTGCCAGTGAAAAGCCTATTCCTGGTATTTCTGGATTTACTTTTTTTGAAACTATCAAAACCTTAAGGACTCCAAATCCTACTTTTTATGGAGAAACCTTTGAAGAGATCTTACAAATTTTAGAAAAACTTAGTGGGAAAAATCAGATAATCTTAACTATGGGAGCAGGAGATATTTATAAATTTCACAAAATACTTCTTAAACATAAAAATGGAGAGATGTTAAACTATGTGGCTTAATGAGCTGGATAATAAATTAAGAAAAATAAAAATATTTTTCAAACCCGAAGAACCTTTAGCTCCTTATACTACCATTAAAATTGGGGGACCTTGTAGAAGAATGCTTTTTCCTGAAACAGAAGAAAAATTGATAGAAATTTTGAAATTTTTAGAAGAAAGAGAAATTTCTTTTTTTGTAATGGGTGGAGGAAGTAAACTTTTAGTTGCAGATGAAGGTTTTGATGGTGTAGTAATTAACTTATGCAATCTAAAAGGTATAAAAATAAGTAATGAGAATGAAAAGAAAGTTTATTTAAAAATATCTGCAGGCACATTAATTAATGAAATTATAGCTTTAGGGATTAAAAAAGGATTTGCAGGAATTGAATTTTTAGGGGGTATTCCTGCTACCCTGGGTGGAGCTATAAAAATGAATGCAGGTGCCTTTGGAAATACTATTTCTCAACTTGTTAAAAATATCAAAATTTATAAAAATGGAGAAGTAAAAATTATAAACTCTCAAAAAGAATTGTGGGATTATAGAAACTTTAAAGAAAAGGGAATTATTC
>QNAZ01000020.1 GCA_003641645.1 Thermodesulfobacteriota bacterium | reverse complement strand
ATATAAATTTTGCCTTTTTCTGTAAGATGTGAAAATAAAGACATATTTAAAATTTATTTATTTCCAAATATAAATTTTTCCCAAAATCTTTCTTTTTTCTTTTTTGAATCTTTTTGATTTATACTTAATTCATTTACAAAATTTTTAATTCCTTCTATCTCAGCAAATTTTTTTAATAATTTTTCCCCTTCTTTACTTATTTTTTTAGGTATTTCTACTTGAACTTTGAGAATTAGATTTCCCTTTTTACCTGTTTTTATATCAGGCAGTCCTTTTCCTTCAATAACAATTTCTTCTCCTGGTTGAATACCAGCAGGTATATTTATTTCTAATTCCTCTCCAAAATAAGGAATTTTAACTTTATCTCCTAAAATAGCAGATATAAAATTGATTTTTAATTGTCCTATTACATTATTTTTTTCTCGATAAAAATAGCGATGTGGTTTTACTTTTACCCTTAAAAATAGATCACCAGGTTTACCTCCGAAAAGTCCTGGTTCTCCTTCTTTTGGTATTCTTAAAATACTTCCATCTTCAATACCAGCAGGGATAATTACTTCTAACTCCTTTTTTCTCCAAATCTTACCAGAACCTTTACATTTTGAACATTTTTCTACATAAATAGTTCCCCTTCCTTTACAGTCTGGGCAGGTATAACTTATTCTAAAAAATCCTTCAGTATAAGTAACCCTTCCTTTACCATTACATACATCACAAATTTTAACACCTTTTTGGGGGTCATAACCTGTGCCTTTACAGACATCACAAATTTCAAACTTTTCAATTTCTAATTTTATTCTTTTTTCTTGGAATAAATCTTCAAAATCTAAGACTACCTCATAAGAAAGATCTGCTCCATCTCTGGGTTTGGTTTGTGTTTTTTCCTCAAAGGAAAAACCAAAAAATTCCTCGAAAATATCAGAAAAAGTTTTAAAGATATCAGAAATATCTTCAAATCCTTTATAACCTGAAGATTTTAGTCCTGAATATCCATAAGCATCATAAATTGCTCTTTTTTCTGGATCAGAAAGAACTTCATAAGCTTCAGATATTTCTTTAAATTTTTCCTCAGCTTCTTTATTTCCTGGGTTTCTATCTGGATGATATTTGAGTGCAAGTCTTCTATAAGCACGTTTTATTTCTTCTTGAGTTGCATCTCGGGGAATTCCAAGAATAGCGTAATAATCTTTATAGGTCATATTATTAAATTATATTATTTATTTAAACTTTTTTGTTTTAAAATTTCGGATATTTCGTAAGGAGAAACAACCTTTTCTTTTTTATCTAATTCTTTAATATTTTCTAAAGTAACTAATCCTGCAGCAATTTCTCTTAAAGCAGTAACTATTTCTTTATTACTACATTCTATTAAGGGTTGAGCTCCATCCTTTAATTGTTTTACTCGTTCAATAGCTAAATAAATTAATTTAAATCTACTTGGTATTTTTTTAAGACAATCTTCTACTGTAATTCTTGCCATCTTTTATCACCTCAAATTTAATATTTTTTTATTAAACAGCTATTACTTCAGTTACTTCTGGGACTTCTCTTTTAAGATATCTTTCTATTCCCAGTTTTAGAGTCATTTGAGCCATAGGACATGATCCACAAGCACCCTTTAATTTTACTTTTACTACTCCTTCTTCAGTAACTTCTACAAGTTCCACATCTCCACCATCTGCTTGTAAATAAGGTCTAATTTTTGATAAAGCTTTTTCAACAGAATCTTTAAGCATTTTGAAAACCTCTTTATTAAAATTTTGATTTTTTTAAATTTAATACAATTTTTCTTGACAGCAAGGTTATTTTATTTAAAATGGAATATTTATAAAATAAGGAGTTAGGAGAAAGTTATGAGGAGTGATAAAGTTAAAAAAGGATTGGAAAGGGCACCACATAGATCTTTATTTAAAGCTCTTGGTTTTACAGATGAAGAATTAAAAAAGCCATTAATAGGTATTGCTAATTCTTTTAATGAAGTAGTTCCTGGACATATTCATTTAAGACAAATTGTAGAAGCAGTAAAAGCAGGAGTTAGGGAAAAAGGTGGGGTTCCTGTAGAGTTTGGTATTATAGGTATGTGTGATGGTATTGCTATGAATCATGAAGGGATGAAGTATTCTTTACCCAGTAGAGAAATCATTGCGGATTCTATAGAAATAATGGCTATGGCTAATGCTTTTGATGGATTGGTTTTAGTAACAAGTTGTGACAAAATTACTCCTGGAATGTTAATGGCTATGTTTAGAATTAATATTCCTTCTATAATTATAGCTGGTGGTCCTATGTTGGTAGGGAATTATAAAGGAAAAAGAGTAAATCTTATTTCAGTTTTTGAAGGAATTGGAAAAGTTAAAGCTAAGGAAATGACCGAAGAAGAATTGCAAGAGCTTGAAGCCTGTGCTTGTCCAACCTGTGGTTCCTGTTCAGGTATGGTTACTGCAAATTCCATGAATTGTCTTTCTGAAGCTATAGGTCTTGCTCTTCCTGGAAACGGCACAATCCCAGCTGTATTTGCTGATAGAATAAGACTTGCTAAAGAAACTGGTAAAAAGGTGATGGAGCTTGTCAAAAAAAATTTAACTCCTAAAAAATTAATTACTAAAAAATCTTTTGAAAATGCTATAGCTGTTGATATGGCTTTGGGTTGTTCTACAAATACAGTTCTTCATCTCATGGCAATTGCCAAGGAGGCAGAAATTGATATTAATTTAAAAACTTTTGATGAAATTTCTAAAAAAACTCCTGTTCTTGCAAAACTTATTCCTGCAGGAGAATATGGAGTTGTTGATCTCCATTTTGCAGGTGGAATACCAGCAGTAATGAAAGAATTATCTAAGCTGGGAATAATACATCTTGATGTAAAAACTGTTACAGGAAAGACTTTAAAAGAAAATCTTAAAGGGGTAGAGGTTCTTGATCGTAATGTAATAAGACCAGTTGAAGATCCTTATTATAAAGAAGGTGGAATAGCAATTCTTTATGGAACTTTGGCACCTGATGGAGCAGTTGTAAAAACAAGTGCTATAGTTCCAAAGATGCTAAAGCATACTGGACCAGCAAAGGTTTTTAATTCTGAAGAGGAAGCTTATGAAGCTATTTTGAAGGGGAAAATAAAACCAGGTGATGTAGTAGTTATAAGATATGAAGGTCCAAAAGGTGGACCCGGAATGAGAGAAATGCTTTCTCCTACTTCTGCAATTATAGGAATGGGATTAGGTGATTCAGTTGCCCTTATAACTGATGGAAGATTTAGTGGTGGAACGCAAGGTGCTTGTATCGGGCATGTTTCTCCAGAAGCAGCAGAAGGAGGTCCGATTGCATTTGTAAAAGATGGAGATATTATAGAAATAGACATTCCTCAGAGAAAACTTGAGTTGAAAGTTTCTCAAGAAGAACTTGAAAAGAGAAAAAAAAGTTGGAAACCTCCTAAAAGAAAATTAAAAGGGATATTGAAAAAATATTCTAATTTGGTTCAGTCTGGAGCCAAGGGAGCCATTTTAGAATGAACCCTTTCTTTCTTTTAGGAAGGGGTTTTCTTAAAATTCTTAGTGATTGTGGTGGAATTTTCCTTTTTTTCTTAAAAAGCCTTATTTACTCTTTATCTCCTCCTTATAGAATTAGGCTTCTTATAAAACACATGGAATTTATCGGAGTAAAATCTTGGTTGGTAGTAATTTTAACTTCTCTCTTTTCAGGAATGGTTACTGCTTATCAAGTGAATATTGCTTTAGCTAAGGTAGGGTCTCAAAGTATTCTTGGGGGAGTAGTTGCTTTAACTCTTACAAGAGAGTTAGGACCGGTTCTTACGGCAGTTGTTGTTATTGCAAGAGCAGGTTCTGCTATCTCTGCTGAACTTGGGAGTATGAGAATAACAGAACAAATTGATGCTCTTAAAATTATGGCAGTAAATCCAATTCAATATCTAATGAGCCCAAGACTGTGGGCTGCTATTTTTGTTTTACCTCTTTTAACTGCTATCGCAGATTTGGTAGGTATTGCAGGAGGTTATTTTATAGGGACATTTTTACTCCATATAGACCCTGGGCTTTTAACTGCAAGAATGATTGATATGGTAGAACTTAAAGATATTATGAGTGGAATTATTAAATCTATTTTTTTTGGTGCTTATTTAGTAACGGTTTGTGGTTATAAAGGCTTTTATGCCTCTGGAGGGGCAGAAGGAGTAGGAAAAGCTACTACCGAAGCAGTAGTTATTTCTACAGTAGGAATTTTGGTGTCTGACTATATTTTAACAACTTTATTCTTTTAGAGCTTATGATTACTATAAAGGAACTTAAAAAAAGTTTTGATGGGTTTGAGGTTTTAAAAGGGGTTAATTTAACTATCCCTGAAAATAAGGTTACTTTTATAATGGGGCAGAGTGGAACAGGTAAAAGTGTATTGTTAAAACACATAGTAGGACTTTTAAAACCAGATAGTGGAGAAATCTGGTTTGAGAATAAAGATATTACAAAACTTTCTGAAAAAGAATTACAAAAAATAAGAAGAAAAATAGGATTTTTATTTCAAGAGGGTGCACTTTTTGATTCCATGACAGTAAAGGAAAATGTTATGTTTCCTTTAAAAGAGCACTTTAAAATGTCTAAAGCTGAAATGGAAAAGGTTGCAGAAGAGCTTCTTTCAGTGGTTGATCTTTTACCTGCCAAAGATAAATATCCTTCCGAGCTTTCAGGTGGAATGAAAAAAAGAGCAGCTCTGGCAAGAACACTTGCTCTTAAACCTCAGATAGTGCTTTTTGATGAACCAACAACTGGTCTTGATCCAATTTTGCAGGTTTCTATTTTAGAACTTATTAAAAATTTAAAGGAAAAATATAATCTTACTTGTGTAATAGTAAGTCATGACCTTAGTCTTGCTTTCAAATTTGCAGACTATATTGCCTTTTTACATGGAGGGATTATTATAGAAATAGGAACTCCTGAAGAAATAAAAACTTCTACCAATGAATTTATAAAAAGATTTATTGAAAGTGCTTTATTATAAAATGAGGAGGGAATAAGATGGCTATAAAAGGAGGAACAGAAATAAAAGTTGGTATATTTGTATTTATAGGAATTGTAGCACTTTTATATTTAACTTTTAAGCTGGCAGAAGAGGCATTTACACCTAAGGATGTTTACAGAGTTTATGCAGTATTTGATAATATTTCTGGTCTTACAAAAGGAGCTAAGATAGAAATGGCAGGTATTCCTATTGGAAAAGTGGGTAAAATTGAGTTAACTTCAGAAGGAAAAGCCAAAGTTGAACTTTTGATTTATAAAAATTATAAAATTCAAGAAGATGCTAAGGCAGTTATAAGAACTTATGGTGTTTTAGGAGACAAATTTGTAGATATTAAACCTGGAGTTTCAACAACATACTTAACACCTGGTTCAATGATAGCTTATACACAAGGAGCAGTATCTGTTGATGAGATTTTAGCAAGTATCGGTCCTGCTGTAGAAGGTTTAAAGGAATTACTTAGCACAGAAGAAGGTAAAAAAAATTTAAAGATTTTAGTAGCTAATATTAGAGATGCTTCTCAAAGTTTTAAAAATATAGCAGAAAAAATAGAAAAAGGACAAGGGATTTTAGGTAAACTTGTAACTGATGAGAAGCTTTATAAAGACTTGACTGAAACAGTAAAAAGTTTAAAAGTTGTAGCTAAACAGATTGAAAGTGGACAGGGAACTCTTGGAAAACTTGTTAAAGATGAAGAATTGTATAGAAGCTTAAAAAACACTATAGCCAATTTAGAGAGTGTTTCAAGGAGACTTGAAAGAGGTGAAGGAACTCTTGGTAAACTAATGATAGATGATAAGCTTTATAAAGATTTAAAGGCTGTTGCAAGTGATTTAAGAAAAATTACAGCTCAGATTGAAAGTGGACAAGGAACTCTTGGAAAACTTTTGAAAGATGATTCTCTTTATATAGAAGCTAAAAAGACATTAAAGAGTGTTAATAGAGCTGCCAAGGGCGTAGAGGAACAAACTCCTATTACTGTTCTTGGGGTAGTAGCTGGAGCTGCTATGCAGTAAAACTATACTTCAAAAACTGCTTTTACTTTAAATTTTTTTATAGCTGGAAATTTTTTGATCTTAATTTTGAAGGTTTTTTCTAATTTCTCACAAAGTTTTTCTAATTCTTTTTGAGATTTAGTTACAGTAGTGAACCAGAAGTTTAATTTATGGTCTCTTAAATAGGCATGAGTAATTTCTGGGAATTTAGCTATTTTATATGCTATTTCTATTTTATTTTCAGGAATGCTTGTTGCACAGAGACAGGTTATATAGCCGAGTTTGTGAGAATTTATACTTGCTCCAAAATGTCTTATAATATTTTTTTCTTTTAACTCTTTTAAAATATCTATAACTTCTTCTTCTGTTAATCTTATTTTTTCAGCTACAAATTTAAAAGGTTCTGAAACCAAAGGAAAATTTTCTTGAAGAATATTAAGAAGACTTTTAATTTTTTCTTCAGGGTATTTTTTCATATAAAACAAAATAACATATTTACAAATAATTCAAATATCAAAATAATTTGCTTATCAATCTTTTGGTTGAATAAAAGATATGATATTATAAGAAAAAGTTCCAAGTTTAAAAGGAGGTTAAGAAAAATGAAAAAGGAAGAAATGGGAATAGAATTTATTAGGAAAATAATTCCTCATAGATTTCCTTTTTTAATGATTGATAAAATTGTAGAGATAGATGAAGAAAAGCAATATGTGAAAGCTATTAAAAATGTTACTATAAATGAACCATATTTTATAGGACATTTTCCAGACTATCCTATTATGCCAGGAGTTTTGATAATAGAGGCTATGGCTCAAGCAGCTGCAGTAGGAATGAAAGTTATTTTTCCTGAGTATAAAGAAAAACTTTTTGTATTAGCAGGAGTTGATAAAGTAAGATTTAGACATCCTGTTTATCCTGGAGACACTATAATTATAGAAGCTCAAGGATTTAAAAAGAAAGGACCTATTATAAAAACAAATGCTATTGCTAAGATAGGAGATGTAGTAGTAGCTGAAGCTGAACTTTTGGCAGGTGTAAAGTAGGAGGTAACTTGAGATGCCAAAGATTGCATCTACAGCTTATGTTGATACATCTGCTGAAATTGAAGAAGATGTAAAGATTGAACCCGGGGTTTATATAGGACCCAAGGTTTATATCGGCAAAGGAACAGTAATAAAATCATATACTTATATTGAAAGTAATACCAAAATAGGAAAATTTAACCAGATAGGTCCTTTTGCAGTTATAGGGACACCACCTCAGCATATAGCCTATAAAGGTGAAGAAACCTATGTTGAAATAGGAGATTATAATATTATCAGGGAGTTTACCACTATTCATAGAGGAACTGCTTTTGATGAGGGAATAACAAGGATAGGAAACAGATGTATGTTTATGAGTTATGTTCATATTGCCCATGATTGTAAAATAGAAGATTTTGTTATTATGGCAAACAATGCTACCTTAGGTGGACATGTAAGAGTAGGAGAAAGAGTAGTAATGGGTGGTTTTTCTGCAGTGCATCAATTTTGTAGAATCGGTGCTTATGCTTTTATAAGTGCTATGAGTGGAATAGATAAAGATGTTCCTCCTTATGTAAAAGTTTTTGGTATACCTGCTAAAATTCAAGGTATAAATCTAATAGGGTTAAGAAGAGCAGGTTTTAGTAAAGAAGAAATTCGTAAAATATCTCAAGCAATTGGATTTTTCTTAGATGCACCTGCTACTGTTAAAGAAATTATTGGAGAACTAAAAGATATATTTGGCAATGATCCTATAGTGGAAAGGCTTATTAAATTTTTGGAAAAACCCTCAAAACAGGGTATAATGAGAAGAAAACCTTTTGAAGGTGAAGAGGCATTTTAATTAAATACTTATGGAAACTGGAAATAATAAAATAGGTTTGATTGCTGGAGAAGGAGATTTTCCTATTATTTTAGCTCAAAGTTTGAAAAATAAGAATTATGAAGTAGTTGCAATTTGTTTTTCTAATAATCAGAAAGAAAAGTTAAAAAAAATTGTTTCTGAAGTTTTTAAAATTTCTATCGGTCAGTTTGGAAAGCTTATTAAAATTTTTAAAGAAAGAGAAGTAAAAAATCTTATATTCTTAGGAAAGATAGATAAAAGTCATGCTTTAAAGATAAGTATTCCGGATTTTAAAGCTTTAGCTTTGTGGAGAAAGCTTAAAAGCCGAGAAGATAATTCAATTTTAAAAAGTGTAGCAGAAGAATTAGAAAATGAGGGATTTATTATAAAAGGTCCAGCAGAGTTTTTACAAGAGTTTTTAACTCCTGAAGGAATTTTTACTAAAAGAGAGCCTACCTCTGAAGAATGGGAGGATATAGAATATGGATTTAAAATTGCCAAAATTATTGGTTCTTTTGATATAGGACAATGTGTAGTAGTAAAAAACAAAATGACTGTTGCTGTAGAAGCTATGGAAGGAACAGATGCAACAATTTTAAGAGCAGGAAAACTTAGAAAAAATGCAATAGTTATAAAAGTAGCTAAACCTATTCAGGATTTGAGATTAGATTTACCAGTAGTGGGACTTAAGACCATAGAAAATCTTATTAAAGCACAAGCTAAGGTTTTGGCTTTAGAAGCAGATAAAACATTTTTTTTACAAAAAAAAGAAGCTATTAAATTAGCTGATAAACATAAAATTTCTATAGTGGGATATAAAAGTAAAGAAATTTAAAATGAATAAAGTTAAGGTAGCTGTTATAGGAGTAGGGCATTTAGGAAAATTTCATGCTAAAAAGTTTACAGAGATTTCTTCTGCAGAACTTTTAGCTATAGTTGATATTAATCCTAAAAGAATTAAAGAAACTTTAAATTTACTGCAGGATAAGGAAAACACTCTTAAAATTTTTACTGATTATAAAGAAGTTATCCCTTTGGTTGATGCAGTAAGTATTGCTACTCCAACTATTACTCATTATGAAATTGCTAAAGATTTTTTAAAAGCAGGAAAACCTGTATTTTTGGAAAAACCACTTGCTCATGAATTGAAATTGGCAGAAGAATTAGTAGAAATTTCACTCAAAAAAAATCTTCCTTTTCAAATTGGATATATTGAAAGATTTCATGAACCTGTAAAAAAGCTTTTACAAAATGTAAAAGATCCACTTTTTATAGAGGCTCACAGATTATCCTCTTTTACAGAAAGAAACTTAGATATAGATGTAATTTTAGATCTCATGATACATGATTTAGATTTAGCATTACTTTTAAAAAATTATAAAAAAGTTGAAATTATTCATGCTGTAGGAGCTCCGTTCTTTACTCAATTACCAGATATAGTAAATGCAAGAGTAGTTTTTGAAGATGGCACTACTTGTAATTTTACAGCAAGTAGAATTTCTCTTAATAAACAGAGAAAGTTTAGGGTTTTTTCAAAAGGTGCTTATTATGTAGTTGATACTATAGAAAAAAGTTTTTTAAAAGTAAAAGTTGATTTACAAAGTAAAGAATATAAATT
>QNAZ01000019.1 GCA_003641645.1 Thermodesulfobacteriota bacterium | reverse complement strand
AAATGCGGCTTCTTCCTCTCAAACTTTGGCTTCGCCATCTCCTTCTCCCCCTAAATATAATCATTATATAAATGGAGCCCACGACCGGATTCGAACCGGTGACCACTTCCTTACCAAGGAAGTGCTCTACCTCCTGAGCTACGTGGGCTTTTTAAAAAATTTTTTCTCCAAGCGGGCGACGGGACTCGAACCCGCAACCCTCAGCTTGGAAGGCTGATGCTCTACCATTGAGCTACGCCCGCATTTATTTTAAAAAATTTTAAATGGAGGGGGGAGGATTTGAACCTCCGAAGGCAAAAGCCACCGGGTTTACAGCCCGGCCCCTTTGGCCACTCGGGTACCCCTCCGCTCTTCTATAAAATTAACTTAATTTAAAATTTTGTCAAGAGTAAGATCAAATGGATATTAAGACATTTTTTGAGTTATATCCTTAAAATATAAATCAAATACAATTGCTGTTGTCCTAAGAGCAAGATGAGCAAATTTAGAATAAGCTACTCCTAAAAATAAAATAAACACAAATACTAAATGCGAAAGATAAACTATGGAAGTAAGAGATTTTATACCAGGAATACTACGAAAGATTTCAATACCAAAGCCAGTTAAACCTACAAGTAAAATTAAATAAATTAAAAAACTATCAGGATAACTTGTCCTTACACTTTTTTCTCTTTCAGCTTGAGACCTTCCTAAAAGGATACTAATGATCCCATAAAGAAGCATAAGACCTGCGATGTTTCCTAACCATTTCACAGGATGAAAAATTGGATTCCAAGGTGTATGAAATCCTAAAATATCAGCCATTATAAAAACAATAGCTGTAGTGAGAAATAAAAGAATAAATGCCCAAAGAAGAACTTTATGAGGCAATGCTCTCCATTTATTAGCCTCGCATTTTTCAAATCTGGTATGATTTAAAATTTCTCCAATAGCAGGAATTAAATAAGTTTTTAATATAGTCCACATTCCATATCTATATGCTTGAGGTATTTCATAAGTTTCAACATAAGCATTCCACATTTTATTAATAGCTGAGAATAAAATAATAATTACAAAAGCTGATAAAGGTAAAAATATCACATCTATCATTAAAACTCTCGCAGGAAGATGTATAAACCAAATTTTATAAGAAGGACCGCCATAAGGAAAAGAATTAATATCGAAAAAGTTTGGAACCCCTCCAAATGTTGCAAAGGCAGCAATTAAAATAAGAGAAAGAGCTATTAATATAAGAATAAGAAATCCCCAAAGATTGTTATAAAAGGTGTGCAAAAATTTAAAAGGTGTTGCTTCTTTAATAACTAAAAGTCTTAAAGCAGCCATTACATCTCCAGGATTAGCCTCTCTTGGACAATATTTGTTGCAATCTCCGCATTGATGACATAACCAGATAGTTGGATCATTAAGCAATTTTTCCTTAAAACCCCATTGAGCTAAAATCATCTGTTTTCTTGGAAAAGGTGCTTCATCAGTAGATAAAGGACAAACTGTAGAACAGGTTGCACACTGATAACATTTTTTTAATGTGTCACCTCCTAATAGCTGTATTTCTTTAATAATTTTTAATTCTGGATCTACTTTTATTACTCCATTAGCCATAACTTTTACCTCCTTTACCAACCTTTAAATGGGTTCTCATCAAATCCTTTTATTTCTTCATTAAATTCATTCATTTTTTTCACTGCTTCTTCTATCTCATCAATAGCTACAGTATGTAAAGTAACTCTTTCTTGTTCTAAAGCAAGTTGTTGTAATGTCTCAGCAACATTTTCCATACGTCTATTAGCAAGTTCACTTCCTTTAATAAAATGACATTGATAATTTTCACCATATTTACAACCTAATAAAAGGATTCCATCATAACCTTTACTCATAGCATCCTTTACAAAAGAAACATTAACTGCACCTAAACATCTTACAGGAATTATTCTAAAAGTTACAGGTATAGGTTTTTTCTGATAAGCTGCCATATCAAGAGCTGGTAAAGCATCATTTTCACAAACAAAAGCCATAAGTCTATAAAGCCCATATCCCTGCTCTGGCATTTCAGTTGCTCTAATCATATTTCCTACCATATCAATGGAGTAATCCTTAAAATTAATAATTCTCTGTGGACAGGCACCAAAACAGGTTCCACAACGACGACATCTTGTAATATTTGGTAAAGGATTACCTTTTTCATCTTCATTTAATGCACCAAAAGGACACTCCTCTGTGCATCTCTTACACTGGGTGCACATTTTAAGGTCAAATTCTGGATAAGCATAATCCCAAGTTCTTGGATGAACTGCATGCCCTTCTTCAATAGCAACTAAGCACTGTATTGCTTTAAGTGCTGCTCCACGAGCATCTTCTATTGCTTGAGCAATGGTCATAGGTTGATGTATTGCACCAGCTGCATATATTCCTGTTCTTCTTGTTTCATAAGGAAAACAAACATAGTTAGAATCAGCATATCCATAAAATAACTCAAGCTCATCAGGAGGTAACCCTGGTCCTTGTCTATATTCTAAATTAAGAACAGGTTCTTCTGCTGTAACAGGAACCATTCCTATAGCAAGAACAACAAGATCAACATTCATCTCCAATTTCTCTCCTAATAATGTTTCCTCAACTATTACCTTTACTTTTCCATCTTCTCCCTCAGAAACTTCAACTACTTTACCTTTGGTTAAAAAGACTCCAGGGTCATCCTGTAATGTTTTATAAAAATTTTCATAAATACCCATTGTTCTCATATGATCATAAATTATAAATACTTTTGCCTCTGGATTTGCCTCTCTTATATATTTAGCCTGCTTAAGCGAAGCTACACAACAATATCCTGAACAATAAGGTAAATGATTTTCGTCTCTCTGACCTGCACATTGAATAAAAAGAACACTTTTAATCGGAGCTCCATCCGAAGGTCTTACTAATTTCCCATTTTTTGCCATTTCCTCAAATTGAACATTTGTAACAACATTTTTTATATTCCCATATCCTAAATCTGTAAGTTTACTTGCATCATAAGGTTTAAATCCAGCTGCTAAAACAATTGCACCAATTTTAACCTCTTCTTCTTTTCCACCTACATTAATTTTCACATTAAACAAACCTGGCATACCTGAAATATTTGCAATAGTTGCTCCTTTATAAACTTTTATTTTTTCATTATTTTCTACCTGAGAAATGAGATCATTTACTATAGGTGGAACAAGATTTTTATAAGGATGTTTAACCTCACAATGAGCTTTCATTTTAGCTACAAATCCACCTAATTCTTTTTCCTTTTCAACAAGCACTACTTCAAAACCAGCATTAGCAGACTCTATTGCTGCAGTCAATCCAGCAACTCCTCCACCAATTACAAGAATAGTTTTAGAAATCTCTTCTTCTGGTTTAAATGGTTCAGGAAATTTATAACTTTGAAGTTTTGCAACACTCATTCTTACATAATCTTTTGCTAAAGCCATTAGTTCATCTTTAAAAGATACTCCCTCTACATATTCTGCAGTATCCTCTAAAATATTACCTTCTTCACCTACAGGGAATCTGCTCCAAACTACTCCTTCTCTTAAACTTGCTCTATCTACTGCTACATTTTCAAAATCAAATACATCATAATTAACTCTTTGTGAACAGGCACAAATAGATACTGCATCAAGACCATCTTGTTTAATCTTTTCTTCTATAAATGCTCTTCCTTCTTTGGAACAAAGAAATTCTCTACTATATACTGAAGTAGCTCCTTGTTCTTTAGCTACATTTTCTAATTCTGCAATATCTAAACGTTTACCAATATCGCAAGAAGTGCATATAAATACACCTATTTTTTCCATTTTTTTTACCTCCTTATTATGATTTAAATAGCTTTATAATTTGAATAGCTTTCAAAGCTGCACCAGTTGCTGTCTCATTAGAACTCATAACATCAAGAGGCATTTTCGCACAGCCGCAAGCAATAATTCCATTTTCTGAAATTACAAAACCATTTTCATCAACCTTTAAACCTGAAATATTCATTCCTGCTATACTTGGTTGCATACCAAGAGCAAGAACAACCATATTCACTCTCTCATTTACCCTTTTACCTGAAAGTATATCTTCTGCTGTTACTATTAAATCCTTAGTTTCTGAATCTTCTTCAATCTTAGCAACTTTTCCTTTTATTAAATGAATTCTTGCTTCTTTTTCTACTCTTTTATAAAATTTTTCATACCTTCCAGGAGTTCTTAAATCTATATAAAAAATATATGATTCTGTTTCAGGATCTTGTTCTGCTAAATACCAACTATGTTTAAGTGAAGCTAAACAACAAATATAAGAACAATAAGGTAAATGATTCTCATCACGAGATCCTGCACACTGAACAAAAGCAACCTTTTTGGGAGGTGTTTGATCTGAGGGTCTTAAAATTTTACCTCCAGTTGGTCCCCAAGGTGAAGCTAATCTTTCCATTTGCATATTAGTTATTACATTAACATATTTACCATAACCTAAATTATCAAGCTTTGTGGCATCATAAGGCTTCCAACCAGTTGCCCATATAATAGCTCCTACTTCAAGCTCTAAAGTTTCCTCTTTCATATCAGGATCTATAGCATTATATTTACAAGCTGACATTATTCTTTCTAAGTCCCCTTCTGCCAAAGCTTCTTTATCAAGAACATATTTCATAGGAAATGCCATAGGGTAAGGAAGATAAATAGCTTTTGTTTTTCTTAATCCAAAATCAAATTCACTTACTCTTTCCCCCTCACAAACTTTTTCACATTCACCACAAGCTGTGCAATTATCATTTACATACCGAGGTTTAATATTAATTTTTACTTTGTAATTTCCAGGTTCTCCTGAAATTTCAGTAACCTCTGCCATAGTATAAACTTTTATTCTGGGATTAGTTTTAATTCTTCTATAGTTAATCTCTAAACCACAAGTTGGAGGACAAAGTTTTGGAAAATAATATCTTAATTGGGCAACCCTTCCACCTAAACTTGGTTCTTTTTCTATTAAAATTACTTCTGCTCCAACTTCAGCAGCTTCAACAGCTGCTGTAACACCACTAATTCCTCCACCCACTACTAATATAGGCAAACTTTTCATAATACCCTCCCAAATATTTTTTCAGGATAAATCTTCCTTTCAAATAGGAAGATTTATCCTGAAAAAATAAAAAGAGGGGGCTTTAAGCCCCCTCTTTTTACTTTCTTATTAATTTTTACGGTCCAAGTGGATCAGGTATAATCTGAACATAAGGATAAGTTTCTAAAGTCCACTCTTTAGTCTCGGGATTATAAGAAGAAAGAGTAAAACATCTCCAATTTGCATCGTCAAGTTCTGGAAAGTCTGTTCTATAGAAGTATCCAGGATAACGAGTTTCTTCACGGAAGAGAATGTGTAAAAGATGAGCTTCTGCTGTCCATACACGATGTCTATTTTCATAAGCTCTCATAAGCTCATGAAGATCTCTTGCAGCAGTAAGTTCCATATCTTCTTTAAGCATTTTAAGAAGTTCAAGACCTTTCTCAAGCATAATTTTATTAGTTTTATAGAAAGTAGAAACACCAGCTACATACTCATCCATAATTTTCATAAGTCTGTCCTGAATCTGACGAGGAAGCAAATAATTTGGATTAACTTCATAATGGGTAGTTGCATTCTTATACTGTTCAAATCTATACCAAGGACCATAAATCTCTTGCTTTAAATCTTCAGGATTTTCCTTAGGAGTAGGTTTATAATCCTTATGATCAAGACAGAACTTTACCATAGCTTTAGCAGCAATTCTTCCCTCTACATGAGCACCAGAAGAGAACTTATGTCCACATGCTCCACAGGTATCTCCTGCACAGAAAAGCCCTTTTACAGTAGTCATTCTGTTATAAAGTCCAATTTCTCTCCAAGGAGCTTTATATTCCTCAGGAACCCAATCCTCATCAGGTCCACAACACCAACCACCAGCACATCCAGCATGGCTACCTAAGAGATAAGGTTCTGAAGGCATTATTTCAGAAGGAACTTTGTCAGGTTCAGCATTTAAACATGCCCAAAGTGCTGCCTGAGTTACAGTCATATCTAAGAAATCTTCCCAAGCCTCAGCAAGAAGGTGTTTAAACTCCTTCTTATCCATGGTCTTTGCTGCTTCTTCAAGAGCCCATTCAGTATGTATAAAAATTGGTCCACGCCCAGCTTCCATTTCAATAAGCATAGTATGGTTTCTTAAACAAGTTCCAATAACAGAAGCTTCACCATAAGGAGCAAATCTCTTTAATTCATCAGCATGTTTTTTAACATAGTCTTCTCCAAAAGCATTAGTTGCTCTTGCTTTAAAGAGCAAGAACCATGCACCAACTGGTCCATATCCATCTTTAAAACGAGTAGGAACAAATCTATTTTCCATAAGAACAAGCTTTGCTCCAGTCTGAGCTAACATTGCATATCCTGTTCCAGGATTCCATACAGGGTACCAAGCACGACCTTTTCCTTCACCAATTGATCTTGGACGAAATACATTAACTGCTCCACCAGTAGCAAGTAATACTGCATTAGCTTTAATAATGAAAATTTTATTTTCTCTTACAGAAAATCCAACTGCTCCAGCAACACGATTAGGTTCATTAGCATCAAGAAGAGGTCTTACAATAAAACATCTTTCAATAATTTCAGCATTTTCATAACCCTCAAGAGCATTCTTTGCTGCTTCAGCAACAATTACTTTATAAGATTCACCATTAATCATAATCTGCCAACGACCAGAACGAACAGGTTCAGCTCCACCTTTTAAAGTTAATCCCTTAGCTTTTGCTTCTGCTCCATCTAAGGTTTTACCAGTATTGGGATCTTTTTTCCAAATAGGAAGTCCCCATTCTTCAAAACAATGAACTGTATCATCAACATGACGACCAACATCAAAAGAAAGATCTTCTCTAATAATTCCCATAAGGTCACATCTAACCATTCTTACATAGTCATCTGGAGTATTTTCCCTAAGATAAGTATTAATAGCAGAAAGACCTTGAGCTACTGCACCAGATCTTTCCATAGCTGCTTTATCACAAAGAAGAATTCTTAATCCATGAGGTTTTGCCCAGCGAACAGCCTCAACAGCAGCACCACATGCTGCCATTCCACCACCAACTATCAAAATATCTGTTTCTTTTTCTACAATTTCAGGTTCTGCACACTCTAAACCTGGATTATAAGTCCAAATCTTAGGCATAGTGCCACCTCCTTTTAAATTTTTAAAATTTTTTAAGCTGTCTTAATTTTCAAAGTTTTACCAAGAGCACCAACCTCAAATTTTTTGTTAAGAACTTCTTTAGGTTTAGCAGGCTCTTTTCCTTCAACAGCCTCAGTAAAAAGCTGATTTGTATTAATAAGTCCAGGATCCGGCTCTTTACCACCTAATGTAGGATCAGCAGACCCTTCAGGTGTAGTTCTAATAGGATATTTAAATCTTATTACTACACCACTTCTAAATTTAACAGTCCACATAATATCAGTTGTTCCACGCATAGGCTGGGCAGTTCCATGAAGAGGAGCGAAATCAGCATAATGTCTTACAGAAATTGCTCCCTGAGGACAACTTTTTACACAACTATAACATTCCCAACACTGATCAGGTTCCTGATTATAAGCCTTCATCGCTTCAGGATCAAGAATCATAAGATCATTAGGACAAATATACATGCATACTGTTTTGTCTCCACCTTTACAACCATCACATTTTTCAGGATTTACATAACTTGGCATGGCTAACACCTCCTTTTTTTATTTTTTCATTTTATGGTTTTTGATAAGGTTCCTTTTGAAGTTCTTCAATATCAGAAATATCTATTTCAGGTGCAGGTAAATATGAAGATTCTTTTGCTGCATCTTCCTTTATTTTGTCTAAACGAGCTAATACTCCATCCCATACTTCTTTACCAATGGATTTATTCTTTGCAATCTCTTCAAAAAGAACCCTATTAAAAGCTACAGGAACATCTGTAACAGCCCCTCTTGAATCAATCCTTGCTGATGTAAATGCTTCCATAATCTTTTTTTCAACATCTTCAGGAACATCTATATTAATAGCCTTCAAAGCTCCTCCAAACATATCTACAATCTTTTCTTCTACAGGTGTCCCTTTTAATTCATTTAATCTCGTTTCATCTAAAAGAACAACCATATAATGAGCCATTTTTAAAACCTCCCTTCTTATTTTTTAAATTTCCATATGAGGTAAATCTACTTCTAATTCTTGTTCTTTTTTCTTTACATATTCTTCATTACAAAACGGGTAACCAAATTTTTTCCACCACTTTACAATAACTTTGTAAACCTCCGGTCTAAAAATTACTTTTGGTGGAAAAACACCTTCAGCAACCATACCTCTAACAAAACTTCCACTAAATTTCTGTTTTTCTTTAGCATGATTACAACTATCACTATAAGCAATTTCTCCACAATGAGGACAATACCAAAACTCTTTCATATTTTGTGCTTTTATTTTTAAACCATATGGAACTTCATTAATAGGTTTAGGAAATCCAAAACTTGGAATACCTTTTGTCCAAAGAATTTGAGTAGCATACATATCATAATATTCACCTACTGCAGCATGATCTCTTCCAAACATATGATGAGTGCAACCCATATTTTGTCTAATAATTCCATGTAAAATAGATTCAAGAGGATTTCCATATCTCATATCCCATAAACATATACTTACCAAATGTCTCTCAGGTTTAATATATCCTGCAAGATGAACCATTTCATGACCTTCAACAATAGCTTCATCTGGATAATCTCCTCTTCTCTTAACACCAATAATAGCATTTACTAAAATCCCATGACAAGGTTCTACATCACCTGTAAAAGCTGCTGCTTTCATAAGCATTTCATGCCCAACATGTGGAACATTTCTTGTTTGATGAGCAATAACTGTTCTCCAACCTCTTTTCTCAAACTCCTCTCTTGCTTTCCTTGGTGGATACCAAAATCTATCAAAAGGTGGTTTTAATTTAGGTTCATTAATAATAGTATATTTACCAGCTAAAATTATAGGATTCATACTTCTATAAATTACCCAACCAGGATGTTTTTTATCAAAAGGTTCTTTAACTACTTCTGGATTATTTTCAGGTGTACCAAAAGTTCTAGTAGCTACTTCCTCTGGATTAATTTCATATATTTCTTCTATATCAAGAACAGCAAAAGGTTCTCCTTTAAGTCTTAAAAGTAATCTATCACCTACTTCTACTCCCAATTTTTCATAATCTTCTTTACTAATATCAAAAAGTATAGGATAAGGAAATACCCATTCATTTAATAATCTTCTTTCTTTTAATACCCTTTCTAATTCTGCCTTTGTCATCGAGCCTTCTACAGGTGAAAAAAAACCATAACAAACTGACATAATCTCTCTATAAACATTTCTTACAGGAACACCTGTTTCAAAATGTAATGTAGGTTTAATATCATAGACAGCTTTACAACTTTTAGCTATCTTTTTACCTAATTCAGGATCTCTTACAACTCTCTCTACTAATCTTCCCCCATGAGGTAAAGGTCTCTCAAAATATGTTCCATTCATAAGAACCTCCTTTGTTTTTGAAATTCTACCTATAAAAATACAAGAATAATATTTAAAGTCAAATTCATTTT
>QNAZ01000018.1 GCA_003641645.1 Thermodesulfobacteriota bacterium | reverse complement strand
TAGTATAATAATATAAAAAAAGAAATACAACATTCTTATGAGCACCTTTATTACTAACAGTTCAGAAAAGTCTTTAAAGAAAGGTTTAAATATTCTTATTCTTCAAAGTAAGGAGATAAAGTGAGTATAAAAAGAAAAGAAGACATCTAATAGTTAGATAACCCAAAAGAAGTTAAATGAAGCAACAAAATTTGTTTGGAGAATATGAAAAAGTTAAAAACAGGAGACTAAAAATGAAAGAGAAAGATATAAGTTTTGAGGATAAGCTTTGGAAGGCAGCTGATAAATTGAGAAAGAAGGTTGAAGTTCATGAGTATAAATATGTAGTACTTGGATTGATTTTTTTACGATATCTTTCTTTTGCTTTTGAAGAAAAGAAAAAAGAAATATTAGAAAAAAATGCAAAAGATTATCCTGAAGAATTGAAATTTCATGTTAGTGAAGATATGGATTTGTATCTTGCTAATGGAACTTTATATGTCCCTGAACCTGCCAGGTGGGATTATATTAAAAAACATGCTAACCAACCAAATATTGGAGAAATTTTAGATAAAGCTGTAGAAATTCTTGAAAATACGCACCCCAGGCAACTTAAAGATGTTATCCCTAAGGTTTATACAAAAATAAATCTTGATCCTCATGATCTTGCTTATCTTATAGACCTTTTTTCTTCTATTGATTTTGGAGATGACCATAGAGGTAAAGATATTTTTGGGAGAATTTATGAATACTTTCTTGGAAAATTTACAGAAGCTGAAGGAAAAAAAGGAGGTGAATTTTATACTCCTCGATGTCTTACAAAACTTATCGTTGAAGTTTTAGATGTTAAAGAAGGAAGAATCTTTGACCCTGCTTGTGGAAGTGGAGGCTTTTTTGTATCAGCATTAGAAAAACTTGAACGAGAAGGAATAGATTTATTTAAACTTTCTATTTATGGTCAGGAATCTAAAGAATTTGTATGGAAGATGTGTAAGATGAATCTTGCGATAAGGGGGGCTGAAGGAGATATAAGATGGGGAGATTCTTATCATGATGACAAATTTTTTGACCTTAGAGCTGACTATGTAGTTTCAAATCCACCTTTTAATGATAGTGGATGGGGAGCTGATAGAGCAAAAAATGATCCAAGATTTAAATATGGGACTCCTCCAGATAACAACGCTAATTTTGCATGGATTCAACATTATATTTTCCATTTAGCACCAAATGGTAAAGCAGGTTTTGTTATGGCAAATGGAGCTTTATCTGTAGGTGGCATAGAGGGGGAAATAAGAAGGAGGATTATCGAAGATGATTTAGTATATGGAATAATTGTAACTCCTCCTAAAATGTTTTACACAGTGTCACTTCCAGCGTCTTTGTGGTTTTTAAGAAAATCAAAGCCAGAACACATGAAAGGTAAGGTTTTGCTTGTATATGCGAAAAATATGTTTAAACCTATTTCAAGGAGGCAGGTTGTTTTTACAGATGAGCATATAACAAAAATAGTTGAGAAGTTCAGGATGTTTGAGAGAGGAGAGCCAGAAGAGAAGATAAACGAGGTTGGATTTGCAAAGGTAGCAACGATTGAGGAAATAGCAAAGAATGGGTATGTCTTAACTCCGGGAAGATATGTTGGAATAAAACTTGAGGAAGATGAAACACCTTTTGAGGAGAAGATAAAGATTTATTCTAAAGAGCTTTTAGAATTACTTAAAGAGGAGAAGGAATTAACGGAAAAGGTGAAGGAAGTCTTTAAAGCATTAAATTTTGAGGTGAAGCTATGATTGAAGAAAAAATAAAGGAAAAGGTTTATAAAATTTTTAGAGAAGCGAATGTGGGGATTAACCGAATAATTCTTTTTGGTTCAAGAGCAAGAGGGGATTGGGAAAGAGGCAGTGATTGGGATATACTCATTGTGGTAAATAAAGAACTTACGAGAAATGAAAAAATGACTCTCTCACACCTTATAAGAAAAGAACTTGCAGAGGAATATATACCTTGCGATGTCATAATAAAGTCAGAAAAAGAAATTGAATATTATAAAAATTTTTTTGGCACGGTAACTTATGAAGCTCTTAAAGAAGGGATCGAGATATAAAAATGGATGAGAAGGTCAAAAAGTGGGTTATAAAAGCAATGGAGGATTATAAAACGGTTGAGAATGAATTTAAGCTTTCAGAAGAGGAAATAGTAACCAGCTCAGTTTGTTTTCATTGCCAGCAATTTGTTGAGAAAATGCTAAAAGCTTTTCTTACTTCAAAGGGTATTGATTTTGGGAGAACTCATAACTTAGAATTCCTAATAAAATTATGCTCTGATATAGACTCAGAATTTAAAAAACTTGATGTAGGAAACCTTTCAGATTATGCGGTAGAAGTCAGATATGCAGACGAGTTTTATATTCCAACATTAGAAGAGGCAAAACAAGCTTTTGAAATTGCTAAAAAGGCAAAGGAATTCATATTTAGAAAAATGGAAATAAGAGAAGATGAACTAAAATGAGTATTAAATTCAAAGAGGCATTTTCACATTGTTTAAAGGAGCTGAATATCCCTAATATTGCTATTTCTCTTCAAAAATATGACTTTGAAAAAATACTAAAAGCACATGATTCTATCCACGAATTTATGTTGATACCAACAGGTTTGATAACCTCTAACAAAGATTTTCATGCAAAATCAGCGTTTCTTATATATCACCATGAAGTTTTTTATCAAGCACATAGATCTTTATTAGAAGCGCTTTCGGGATATTATAACGCTGCTTACACGTTATTGAGAAATACGCTGGAATTAATTTTAAAAGGTGCTTTTTGGGAGTGCATGGCTCATAAGAAATACAGGGATAGAGCTGAGATTATAAGGGAAACAGGAACAAAAATCGGAAACTCTAAGAAAACTCTCATAGATTGGTTGAGTGATATAATCAGGCAAAAACCTTCGATAGAAGAGGAATTAGAAAAAACCTCTGCAGGGATTTATGATAAAATTTCACCTCTTTTTGAAGATGAAACCTTTGAAAAGATTGTTCCAAAGGTAAAACCAATCGTTAAACAGCTTGCAAATTGGAAAATTTTTGATCCGATACAAGAGAGTATAAGTCCCGAAAAATACATTTACAGCTTTTATAAAAAATTATCGGCAGATGTGCATGTAGCACCAGATAAGACAAACATTGGAAAAAGACTCCTTGCTGAAAAAGACTTGTTTGAAATCGAGGTTATACCAGAGGAATTGAATAGGTATGCTGAAGATTTACATAGAGTGATGGATATTGGAATAGTTGTTGAGTTAAATATTTTGGAAGATATTTTAAATGAGCAATCTAAAAAATGGCTTGATAAGAAGTTAACTGCAATAAGAGAATTAGGATTAAGCTATGCATTTAAAAAGATCTCACAAATAATAAGAGGTAATGAATATGCTCAAATTCAAATGGGAAACTGAATTTAAAGAAACTGAAATCGGAGAGATACCGAGGGATTGGGAGATAATCTCTATTAGTGAGGGTTCTTTTGCGATAATTATGGGACAGTCCCCTCCATCCAAATATTACAATAAAGAGGGTAGAGGTATGCCTTTTATTCAAGGAAGGAAAGATTTTGGAGATTTGTATATTACTCCAACTACTTATACTGAAAAATGCGGCAAAATAGCACCACCCAATAGTGTTCTTTTAACTGTTAGAGCACCTGTAGGGAATGTAAATATAACGAAAGATGAAGTATGTATAGGGCGGGGATTAGCTGCGATTTACAATGTAAATGGAAATCCTACATTAAATCACTTTATCTACTATGTGTTAGTTGGGCTAAAAGATTACATAGCACCACTGGGTGAAAGAGGAACAACTTATGAAGAAATAATAAAAGAAGACTTAGAAAATATTTTAATCCCTTATCCACCCCCTCCCGAACAATCCCGCATCGCTACTGTTTTATCTTGGTTTGATAATTTGATAGAGAACAAGAAAAGGCAGAACGAGATTTTAGAAAAGGTAGCGATGGCGATTTTCAAATCATGGTTCGTGGATTTTGAACCTTTCAAGGATGAGGAGTTTGTTTATAACGAAGAGCTGGGAAAGGAAATACCGAAGGGGTGGGAGGTTAAAAAACTTGGAGAGTTCGTATCTACCAGTATGGGTTTACGGCATCTGGAGAAGAAACAGGAAAAATAAAACTTCTGAGAATTAAGGATATTAATAAAGCTTTTGTTATCGATTGGGATTCTGTTCCTTTTTGTAATATTACTAATGATATTTTCCCAAAGTATCGGTTAAAAAACATGGATATAGTAATTAGTCGAATTGGTGATATTGGAAAAGTAGCAATAGTAGAAAATCCACCGTTAAGTGTTTTTGCATCTTATCTTATAAGGTTAAAAATCAAAAATCATAAATTAACTCCGTATTATCTTTATTACTGGCTAAAAGCCCCAGATTATCAAAAATATATTCAAGGAGCTGCTGAAGGTTCTACTCGTCCAAATACTAATGCTGAGGTTATAAAGGCAGGTCCTATATTAATTCCTCCTTCATCTCTTATTGAAAAATTTGAGGAAGTAGTTTTTCCTATAAGGAGTAAAATCATTTTAAATCAGAAACAAATTATGGTTTTGCGAAAAATAAGGGATGCTTTACTACCAAAGCTTGTATTTGGAAAATTAAGGGTGGAGGAAATATGAAGGTGAGAAAAGAGAAGCAACTCTATGAAGTAATTAAGGAGAGGTTAGAAGAAATTCTTAAAGCCAAGTTTAACGATTTTTACTTAGAAATAACAGCAGATACAGGATTTAGTAATAAATTAAAGTCAGAAATTCCAAGAGGAAGGGAAATAATTTTTAACTTCCTTAAAAAAGCTCGTCCAGATATCACAGGCTTTGTTAAAGAAAATTCATTTAGTTACTTTATTGTGGTGGAAATTAAAAATAGCTCAATTGAATTGGATGACATCTACCAAACAAAAAAGTATGCTCAATTATTTGGGGCTAAGTATGCCCTGCTTATCTCAACCAATGAGATTCCAGAAGAAATAAAACGATTGGATAAAACAATTAATCCTGATTTTCTCAGTGGTGCCTATGGATATCGAATAGTATTAGTTCACCTTGATATTAATAAAAAAGAATTTGTTGAATGGTATGAAAAAAAACCCTTTTAAAGCATGAATATGAAGGCAGAGCTTTCAGAAGATTATCTGGTGGAACAACTTATGATATTTCCTTCCTCTCCCACCCTTCAAAAATTTCACACCCTTGTTGAACCACTCTTAAAAAATCATCCTCAACCAGAAACAGACTGTGGTTTAAAGAAAAATTAGTGATACACTTTTACTTTTGCTTGTTTTTGGTAAATTGAGAGTAGAGGAGATGTAAAGTGGATATTGCGAAATCTAAAAATAATGTTCCTATAAGGCTTACAGAAGAAAGATGGTTTCATATAGTAGAAAACCACGATGAATTAGCGGGATATTATGATGAAGTTTTAAATACAATAGAAGATCCTGATTTTATTATTAAAGGATATAGAGGAGCACTTATTGCTTTAAAAAAGATGAATAATAAATTTTTAGCAGTAATTTATAAAGAGTTAAATCCAATGAGGGATTTATTATTACTGCTTATTTTACAAGTAAAATAAGGTTGGAAAAGGAGGAAATAATATGGCAGAAACAATTTTAAGTAGAGAAATGATAAATGAAATTTTTAAAGTTACCCACTGTCTTTTAAAATTCCCGCAAAAAAAAAATGTGGATAGACTATGATGAAGAAGCAGATGTATTATATATAAGTTTTCGCCGACCTCAAAAAGCTACTGACACCAAGATGACAAAAGAAGGTATATTGTTAAGATTTAAAGATAATGAACTGGTAGGAATAACTATCCTGGATGCCTCTAAAAGATAAAAAAATGGACCCTACACTCACAGAAGATTATCTGGTGGAACAGCCAGCAATTGAATGGCTTAAAGAGCTTGGATATGTTTATACTCACGGCTCAAATTTAAGCCCTGAGAATGAAGAAAGAGAGTCTTTACGGCATGTAATCTTAAAGAAGCGATTCATTCAAGCAATAAAAAGAATAAATCCTTGGCTTACGGATGAACTTGCGGAAGAGGTCTATAAAAAAATTACTGAGCTTAAGCATCCAGATTTTGTTATTAAGGGAAAGATATTTTACGATTTCTTAACAAATGGAGTTAAACTGACATTCAAAGAAGGAAAGGAAGAGAAAACGAAAATTGTAAAAATCATTGATTTTGAAAACCCTGAAAATAATGAGTTTCTCGCGGCAAATCAGTTTACTGTTGAATATCAGTATGAAAGAAGCATGCACAGAAGACCAGATTTGGTTATTTTCGTAAATGGTTTGCCCTTAGCTGTTTTTGAATTTAAAAGCTTTAATGCAAATGAGACAGCAAAAGATGCCTTCAATGACCACAAAATTAAAATAAAAGATATTCCTCAATTTTATACTTACGCTCAGATTTTAGTGGCAAGTGATGGACTGGAAACAAAATATGGTTCACCAACCAGTGATTGGGATAGGTTCTTTATCTGGGAAGGTATTTTTAGTGATGATGATTTAGAAGTAAGAGAGATTGAAGAAGGACATTATCTTTACTATTTTAATGGAAAACAAATGACCTCGCTTGAAGTCTTACTTAAAGGGCTCTTCAGAAAGGAACATTTGTTAGAGTTTCTACAGGATTTTATTTTTTATGAAAAATTAGGTGAAACCTATAATAAAAAGATCGCTATGTTTCATCAGTTTTATACTGTTAAAAAAGCTGTAGAAAGGACTAAAAAATGTGTTCTTGAAGAGGGAACTCCTGAGGAAAGAAGAATAGGAGTTGTTTGGCATACTCAAGGAAGCGGTAAATCTCTTACTATGTTATTTTATGCAAGAAAAGTTTTAAAAATAAAAGAATTTGAAAATCCTCTTTTACTTTTTATCACCGACAGAAAAAATCTTGATGAACAACTTTATGAGCTTTTTTCTACTATGCCTATTGTGAATCATGCTGAAAGTATAAAACATTTGCAGGAATTGATCAGAACTAAGGCAGGGGGAATTATTTTTGCAACTATTCAAAAGTTTGGAAAAAGAAAAGCAGAAGAATATCCCATTCTTACAGATAGAAAAAATATAATCGTGATAGCTGATGAAGCCCACAGAAGCCAGTATAGAGAACTTGCACAAAACTTAAGAAAAGCTATTCCTAATGCATCTTTTATGGGGTTTACAGCAACTCCTATCGAACTTTGGGACAGAGATACATATCTTGTATTTGGAGAACCTATAAGTGTTTATTCCATGGAAAAAGCAAGAAGACACGGAGTAGTTGTGCCAATTTATTATGAGGCAAGACTTTCAAAGCTTCATTTAACTAATGAATTTATTGATGAAGAGTTTGAAGAAATATCAGAATTTATGGAACCAGAAGAAAAAGAAGCTATAAAGAAAAAGTATGCAAGGCTTGAAAAACTTATCTCTAATCCTGAAAGATTAAAAGAAATTGCAAAAGATATTGTGGAACATTTTAACAGAAGAATTCAAGAAATAGAAGGAAAAGCAATGATAGTAACAATTTCACGAAAAGTCGCTGTTAAACTATATGATGAAATCACAAAATTACCTAATGCTCCTTCAGTTGAGATTGCAATGTCAGGAAATAAACAAAAAGATCCAGAAGAGTTTTGGAAGCATTTGAGAAATAAACATGAAATGGAAATTCTTTTAAATAATTTTAAAAATCCGAATAAAGACCCAAAAATGCTTATAGTGGTTGATATGCTCCTTACTGGTTTTGATGTTCCCTGTCTTCACACGATGTATTTTGACAAGCCTATGAAAGACCATTCCTTAGCTCAAGCAATAGCAAGAGTAAACAGAGTGTTTAAAGACAAACCAGGTGGACTTATTGTGGATTATATAGGAATCGCAGATAATTTGCGAAAATCTTTAAGTAAATATACTCCTGAAACTATAAAAGAAATATTAACAGATTTAAATCAAATTATAGACCTTTTAAAAGAGAAATACGATATAGTAGCTTCTATGTTTACTGGAATTGAATATAAAAAATGGAAAGAACTTTCTCCTGCAGAACTTTCAAAACTTACAGCTGAAGCATATAACAGAATAAGTGGCAATGAAGAAAAAAAGAAAATGTTTATAAAAAATTTTTTGACACTTAAAAAACTTTATCTTCTGGCAAGCCCGCATCCAGAAACTTTAAAAATAAAAGATGAGATAAGATTTTTTGAGATGATAAAAAAGATGATTGTTAAATATTCTACAGAAAAAATAAAAGGTATATCAAGAGATTTAGAATATGAAATAAGTCAGCTTATTTCAAAAAGTATTTCTGCAGAAGAGCCGATAGATATTTTTTCCTTATTAGAAAAGGAAAAGCCTGAAATTTCTATTCTTGACGAAAATTTTTTGATTCAATTTAGAAAAATGGAATACAAAAATTATGCAGCAGATTTACTTGCCAAAATACTAAATGATGAGCTAAAAGTACGAGTAAAAAGAAATCCTTTTAGGTATCGTTCTCTTTATGAAATGTTAAAAAAGACTATAGAAAAATATAATGTTAGATTATTAACTGCAGTAGATGTTATAGAGCAGTTGATAGAAATAGCAAGGGAAATAAAGAAAAAACAAGAAGAAGGCAAAAGCTTGAGACTAAGCGAAGAAGAGCTGGCATTTTATGATCTTTTATCTTCTAAAGAAAAAATTTTTGAGAATTATGAAGAAATAAAAAGAGTAGCAAGGGAGGTAGTAAAGGAACTTGGTTATTACATAAAAGTAGCTGATTGGAACAAAAAGGAACAAATAAAAGCTAAAATAAGAATGGCTTTAAAAAATGTGTTAATTAAAGTAATAGATGCACGAATAGATTATAAAGAGATTAGTAAAATAGCTTCTGAATTACTCAATCATGCAGAAAATTTGTATTCAAAATAACTTTATTATAAAGGAGCCCCCCCTTCATGAGAAATTGGCTTATAAAAAGCATTTATAACAAAATATCCAGATTTAAAACAGCACATGGGAACTATATTTTTTGAGAAAACAAAAGAGAAAATTTAAAATGTTTTGTTTAAAACAAACTCATGGTTACTCCGCCAATACTCCCGCCCTTGAAACCCGCATAAATCAGTTAATTTACAAACTTTATGATTTAACAGAGAAAGAAATTAAAATAATAGAGAAATGTTTCTAATAATAGCTGGAGACTGCGAATGAAAATTGTAATCGATACGAATATATTTTATAATAACTGGTTTTTAGATAGTCTAAATTTTAAGTTGTTAAAATCATTTCTACATAAAACTAATGCATCATTACTCGTTCCCAAAATTGTTTTTGAAGAGGTGATAAATAAGTATAAAGAAGGATTGAAAAAATGCGTTGCAGAATATCATAAAATTTTAAAAAATTTAAACAGATATTTATTTTTTGTAAAAACCTTAGAAATAGAAACCATAGAAATAGAAACTATATCTCACGAATATAGTAAATTTTTGCAAAACAAACTAAAAGATTTCAATGTCAAGATAATAAATTATAAAGATATCCCTCACGAGGATATCGTACAAAGAGAATTACAAAGGAAGGCTCCTTATGAGTACAGAGATATATTGATTTGGGAAACTATTTTAAGAAAAGTAATAAGTTTAGATGATAAAACCATCTTGATTAC
>QNAZ01000017.1 GCA_003641645.1 Thermodesulfobacteriota bacterium | reverse complement strand
CTAAAGGCACAAGTGAAATAAATCTTCAAGTAATATTTGATAGTAGAGAACCAATAGAAGATATTAATGATCCTCTTTGGCAAAATTATGATGCAACTCGAGATCCCTTTTTAGAGGATGGTAGATATGATTTTGTATGGGATCTACCTATTTATGATAGTTTAGGAGAAGAAAGACATCTTCAGCTTTATGTAGATAGAACTTCTAATTCAAATGAATATGAACTTTTAGTTACTTTAGATGATCCTTCTCTTGATGGAAGGGGAGAAGGTTCTTATCAAGGTGCTTTTCTTTATGGAATTTTGACTTTTGGAGGAAATGGTGATATTACAGGTGCTCAATTTTGGGAAATCACAAATCCTGCCTCATTTGATCCTACTACACAGCAACCAATGGATTTAACAACCTTACAAAAGCCACAATTTACTTTAAATATTGAAGGAAATACCCAAACTATTACTTTAGACTTAGGATTTCAAGTAGAACAAGATGGAAGTATTACTAGAACTTCTTATGCCAGTAAATTTTTAGCTAACCCATTTGTTCAGCTTTATTATAATCAAGATGGATATACTCAAGGTATATTTGATAAAATAGAAGTTATTACAGAGGAAGGATTAATCAAAGCTTGGTATACAAATGGACAAAATATAGAAGTAGCCAAAATATTTTTGGCTGATTTTACAGGGTATGAAGACTCCTTGGTAAAAATAGGATCAAATCTTTTTCAGGCAAAAGAAGGGGTGACGCCTTTTATATTTGCTCCTGGACTTTATGAGAGAGGAAGGCTTATTTCTGGAGCTCTTGAGAGGTCTAATGTAGATCTGGCTATGGAGTTCACTAATTTAATTGTTTTACAAAGAGCCTTTCAGAGTAATATAAAAGTAATTGTTACAGCAGATCAAACTTTAGAGGATTTTTTAAATAAAACATAAAAATAGACGATAAAATATAAAGGGGGTGAATAAGTATGGGATTAACTGATGCCTTATTTACAGGAACAAGCGGATTAAGAGCCCTCGGACATGGAATGAGTGTTGTGGGAGATAATGTAGCTAATCTTAATACAACAGCTTTTAAAGGTTCAAGAATTTCTTTTAGTGATATAATGGCTCAGAGTATAAACACTGCAGCAGGATCAGGACAACTTGGAAGAGGAGCAACTCTTCAAGCTCTTTATCCTATATTTACTCAAGGATCATTTGAAGCAACAGCAAATCCTACGGACCTTGCTATAGCAGGGAATGGCTTTTTTATTGTGAGAGATCCAAGAACAACTGGTAATGTTTTTTACACAAGAGATGGGCAATTTATGATTGATAAAAATGGTTATTTAGTAAATGCAGCAGGATTAAGGGTTCAGGGTTGGAGAATAGATGAAGATACAGGAGATATAACAGGTGCTATCACAGATATTCAGATTGATAGAAGCTCTCCTCCTGTTAAAACAAGTTTAATTGATGTAATTACTAATCTCAATGCTGAAGTTGAAAGAACAATTACTATAGATACTGCTGGGGCTACATCAACTACAGATGATGATGTTACTTTTGCAGATAATGATATTACAGATAGCAATAATCTCACCCTTTGGGGAAAATGGGATGCAACCTTAACCACACCTCTTGCAACTACTGACTATGATTACAGAACCTCTCTTTATGTGTATGATTCCTTAGGAACTCCTCATGAAATTACTATTTATTATAAAGCAATAAATTTAATTATTTCAGATGGAACCACACCAGTATATGAATTTTTAGTTACCTGCAATCCTGAGGAAGATATGAGAAGAAATGCAGATGGAACAGATCTTGGTTCTAAAAAAGGAATTTTGATGTATGGAATGCTTGAGTTTGATACTCAGGGAAATGTTAAAAACTTTTTGAATGTTTATAGATATGGATGGTATGATGGAGATGACACAAATCCTGCAAATAATTATTATCGTTTAGTTAGAATAGTTGATGATTCAGGGAATCCGGTAGATCCCCCTCCAAATGATGCTTTTGCAGATAGCACTAATTTTACTACTACAATAGGAACTCTTGGTGCAAATGGTTATCCTATCTTTATAGCAGATTTTTTAGGTATTGAAGTGACTGACTCATCAGGAGTAGAAGATGCAGCAGCAACACAAAATTTACAGCCTATTGAGCTCAATTTTGGATACTACTATGATGGATCTTGGCGTTCTGAAACAGTAAGAACAACTCAGTATTCAGCTCCATTTGCAACATTATTTTATGATCAGAATGGATTTGGACATGGAACCTTAGAAAGTATAGCTGCTGATAATGAAGGAAGGATTACTGGTTATTATTCTAATGGAAGAGTTATTCCTTTATGGATGGTTGCTCTTGCTAATTTTAATGCTCCAGAGAGACTTCAAAAAGTAGGTGGTAATCTTTATAAAGAAACTACTCATTCGGGTCCACCTGTAACTGGAAAACCTGGCACAAATGGACTTGGAACTATCGCGCCAAATTCTATTGAACAGTCCAATGTTGATCTCGGAGAGCAGTTTGTAAAAATGATCATTTTCCAAAGGGGCTTTCAAGCAGATGCAAGGATTATTACTGTCTCAGATAGTATGCTTGAAGAATTGATTAATCTTAAGAGATAATCTTTTGGTTACCAACGGAGGAGGGCTCCTCCAAAGGTGAACCCTCCTCCGAAGGCTACAAGTAAAACAAGATCTCCTTCCTTAAGTTTTCCTTCTTTTTCTGCTTCGTAAAGAGCTAAAGGAATACTTGCAGCTGAAGTATTTCCATACTTATGTATATTTACATAAACCTTATTCTTAGGAAGATTTAATCTTTCTCTCAAATATTCAATAATTCTTAAATTAGCTTGATGAGGAACTAAAAGTTTTATATCTTCATTAGTTAAACCATTTCTTTTTAGGAGTTCAAGAGCAATTTTTTCCATCATCCTTGTTGCTACTTTAAAAACTTCTCTTCCTTGCATTTTAATATAATATTCTTCTTCAGGAAGTCTTTTATCAAAAGGTGCATAACAAGAGCCTCCACCTTTTAAAGTAAGTAAAGGCCATCGAGATCCATCAGCTCCAAGAAAAAAATCTAAAATACCCCTATTTTCAGATTGAGGACTTTTTCCAACCACCACTGCTCCTGCTCCATCTCCTAAAAGCACACAAATTGTTCTATCTTTCCAATTTGTTTTACGAGATAAAGCCTCAGCTCCTATAACAAGAATTTTCCAATCAGGATTGTTTCTTATAAACTGATCTGCTACTGCTAAACCATAAATAAAACCAGAACAGGTAGCAAAAAGATCAAAGGCACCTGCATTTACAGCTTCAATTCCTTCCTGCACCAATATAGATAAAGAAGGAATGAGATAATCTGGAGTAACTGTAGCACATATAATAAGATTTAGTTCTTTCGGAGAAACATTAGCCCTTTCTAATGCTTCAATACTTGCTTTTATTGCATATTTACTTATGTTTTCTCCATCTTCTAAAATTCTTCTTTCTTTAATTCCTGTTCTTTCTGTAATCCATTTATCTGAGGTTTCTACCATTTTTTCCAGATCAAAATTGGTAAGAACCTTAGAAGGAACAGCCATTCCTATGCCAAGGATAGCAGATTTATAGTTTGAATTCATTCTTTTTCCCCCACTCCTACAGTTTTCGCAATGGCATTTTCTAATCGATTCACTAAATTAAATTTGATAGAATTAATAGCTACTCTTATAGCATTTTCAATAGCTACAGCATCTGATCTTCCATGAGCAATTATGACATTTCCTTTTACTCCAAGAAGAGGGGCTCCGCCATGTTCTCTCCAGTCAGCTTTTTTTCTAAAACTTTTAATAGCTCCTTTTGCTAATTTCATTCCTAAAAGATAGATAAAAGAATTTTTTACTTCGTTTTTTAGCATTTCTAAGATGGCTTCTGCTAAGCCTTCAGACAATTTAAGACAGATATTACCAATAAATCCATCACAAACAACCACATCTACATCTCCCAAAAAGATATCTCTGCTTTCTATATTTCCAACATAATTAAGATTAGATTCTATAAAGAATTGGTGAGCCTTTTTAACCAATGTATTTCCCTTTCCGGTTTCTTCTCCTATAGATAAAAGAGCTATTTTAGGATTTTTTCTTCCACATACTTTTTCAAGAAAAATGCTTCCCATAACTCCGAATTGAAATAAATCAAAAGGCTTAGAATCTACATTTGCACCTGCATCAATTAAAACGAAAGGATCCTTTAAACTTGGAAGCAAAGTAGCTATAGCAGGACGCCTTACACCTTCTAATCTTCCAAGAATAAAAATAGCACCTCCAACTATTGCTCCAGAATTTCCTGCTGAAACAAAAGCCTGAGCCTCTCCATTTTTTATTAATTCAAGTCCTTTAAAAATTGAAGCCTCTTTTTTTCTCTTTAAAGCAACTTTAGGACTTTCTTCCATTTTTACTACTTCTTCGGTATAATATAAAGAAACTCTTTTTCTACCTTCCCAGCTTTTTAAAACGGATTCTTTTCCTACTAAATAAAGATGCAGTTCTGGGAATTTTTTAAGAGCTAACTCAGCACCTTTTAAAGTAGAAGAAGGGGCAAAATCACCCCCCATTACATCTAATACAACTTTATACATTTTTTAAAAATTATAATTAGACTTCTTCTTTTTCTATGAAAGCTTTACTTTTATAATATCCACAAGTAGGACAAATTCTATGTGGTAATTTAGGTGATTTACATTTTGGACATAAAGAAAGAATTGGAGAAATTAAATGCTGATGAGCTCTTCTTTTTCCTCTTCTTGATCTGGAAGTTTTCCTTTTAGGAACTGCCATAATTAACTAACCCCCTTTTTCCAAATTTTTATTAGATAATAAGTCCTTCAAAATAGCAAAAGGACTTTCCTTCTTATGAACTTTACATTTACATTCAGCCTCATTTAAATTAGTTCCACAAATTGGACATAATCCCTTACAATCAGGTTTACAAAGTTTTTTATAAGGTAAGCTTAAAAGAATTTCCTCTTTTAATAATTCATAAAAAGAGATCCAAGAATTTTCATAAAAACTGACTTCCATATCCTCTTCAGATAGTTCTTTTTCTTCTTCTATATTAAGAGAAGCACGAGGTTTAATATCTAATTTAAAAGTATGTTCAATAGGAAAATCATAAGAAGTTAAACATCTATCACATTTAAGAGTTATTACTCCCTTTAAGAAACCTTCTACTTTTACTTCAATTCCTAATTTTTTTAATTTGAAATAACCAGAAAAAGGCTTTTTTATATTAAAATCTTTTTCTAAATCAGAGATATTTTCAAATTCAACTTTAAGCCCCTCGGGTGGAATATCTTCTAATAAAATACCCCAATTTTTAAGATCATGCATAATATAATCTCCTGATAAGTTTGTTAAAAGATAACTCTAAAAAGGATTTTGTCAAATAAAGTTTTCTAAAATATTAAAAATTATTTTCTAAATCAGAGATAAAATTTTAGATATAAACTTCCTATTAAAGGAATCCAGAAATTATCTCTACGAGTAAAAGCTTCGGTTAAAGATAAAATTCCACAAAATAAGAGTATAAAAAAGGAAAAAGTTTTTATATAAAAATATGTGATTAAAAAAGAAATAACAAAAAAACCTAAACTACCTTCTAAAGTTTTATTATTTTTAAGTTTTTTTCTTCCTATATAATATCCAATTAGAGAAGCAAAAGGATCTGCTAAGGTTAAGATTAAAAGAATGAGTTGAAAATATTTTAATTTTAAAATAAACCAACTTAAAATAAGACCAGTTAAAAAGAACCAAGCATCATTTAATTTTTTGTATTCATCCTTTTTAAGAAGAGGCATCCATAGAGCTTTTAGAGGAAGATATTCATAAAAAAAGAAACGCAAAAATTCAAAAAGAGATAATCCAATCCACAGAAATATCAGAATTAAACCCAAATGAAAATATGAAATTTTAAAACTCAAGAAATATAAAGTAAGCCCACAAATTATATGAAAAAATTTTCTATAAAGACTTATTCCCATTCAATAGTAGCAGGTGGTTTTGATGAGATATCATATACTACTCGATTTACACCTTTTACTTCATTTATTATTCTATTTGATAATTTTTCTAAAATTTCATAAGGAAGTTTTACCCAGTCAGCAGTCATGGCATCTTGACTTTCAACACATCTTATAGCAATTACATATTCATAGGTTCTATAATCTCCCATAACACCTACTGTTTTTATAGGAAGAAGAACTGCAAAACTCTGCCATACTTTATAATACCATCCAGATTTAAGCATTTCTTCAGTTATGATAGCCTCAGCTTCTCTAAGAATGTTAAGCTTTTCTTCATTTACTTCTCCAATAATTCTTATAGCTAATCCTGGACCTGGAAAAGGCTGTCTCCAAATAATATGTTTAGGAAGTCCTAAAACTTTTGCAATCTTTCTTACTTCATCCTTAAAAAGCTCTTTTAAAGGCTCTATTAATTTTAAATTCATTTTTTCTGGAAGCCCACCTACATTATGATGCGTTTTAATTGTAACTGAAGGACCTTTAAAAGAAACACTCTCTATCACATCAGGATAAAGGGTTCCTTGAGCAAGATATCTTACTTTTTTAAATTTTTTTGCTTCCTTTTCAAAGACTTCTATAAAAGTCTCCCCAATAATTTTTCTTTTTCTTTCAGGATCTTTAATCCCTTTTAAACGATTTAGAAAGATAGAAGAAGCATCAACATAATGGACTTTTAATCCCAGATTTTCCATTAATTTTAGAACTTCTTCAGGTTCATTTTTTCTTAATAAACCATTGTTAACAAAAATAGGAATGAGTCTATTTCCTATGGCTTTATGAACTAATATAGCTGTAACAGTAGAATCTATACCTCCTGAAAGAGCACAAATAACTTTTTCATTTTTTTTAACTAATTTACTAATATCTTTTATGGTTTTTTCAATAAAAGATGGCATACTCCAATCTGCCTTACATTTACAAATTTCAAAAACAAAATTATAAAGAATTTTCATTCCTATTTCAGTATGGATAACTTCTGGATGAAACTGGACTCCATAAAATGGTTTATTTTTATGAGCTATCCCTGCAAAGGGTGAAATTTCAGTTTTTGCTAAAATATAAAAATCCTTAGGAAGTCTTTCAATCTTATCACTATGGCTCATCCATACTTTATATTTTTTATTTTTTCTTAATCCCTTAAAAAGCTTATTTCTTTCTAATATTTCAATATAAGCCAAACCATATTCTCTCTTTTTACTTTTTTCTATCTTTCCTCCTAAGAGATGACTTATTAACTGAGCACCATAACATATTCCCAAAATCGGCACACCTATATTAAAAATTTTTTTATTAATTAAGGGAGCATTTTTATCATATACACTGCTCGGACTGCCAGAAAAGATAATTCCAGATGGAGAAAAACTTTTAATTTCTTTTAAACTCACAAAACAAGGTCTAATTTCACTATAAACCCCGAGTTCTCTTATTCTACGAGCTATAAGCTGAGTAGTTTGAGAACCAAAATCAAGAACTAAAATCTTGTTTTTAGAATCCATTTTTAATTATTTCTTGTTTTCTTCATATAATCAAATTTTATTTTTTTAAGTTTTTACTTATTTTGTTGTGTTTTTCTTTAATAGAGTTTTTATTTTTTCAATCTAATAATTCATTTAAATTTAAAGAATTATATTTAGTCATAGTTTTTGAAAGTCCCAAATTTAAAATATCTTGAAGAGCAAAAGAGGCTAAGTCTAAGATTTTTATTACTTTTGGATTTTCTTCTTCTGAAAAAGGGGATAATACATAATCTATTATAGGTTGATTTAAAGGTTTATTTATTCCTAATTTCATTCTTGGAAAATCTGAGGTTTCAAGAGCCTCAATAATAGAAAGCATTCCTTTATGTCCTCCTGCTCCACCCTTAGGTAGGATTTTAATTTTTCCTAAGGGGAGATCCAAATCGTCATAAATAACAAGCAAATTCTTCAATGGAATACCTTCCTTTAATACCCATTTCTTAACAGCTCTTCCAGAAAGATTCATGTAAGTAAGAGGTTTTATAAGTATAGCTTTATCCTTGTAATATGCAGCTTCGCTTTCTAAATCTTTATAAAATTTAAAATTTAAATGATGCTTTTTAGCAAAAGTTTCTATTACTAAAAAACCAAAATTATGTCTAGTATTTTTATATCTCTCACCGGGATTCCCAAGTCCACAAAAAAGCCACATTAAAATAAAACTTTATTCACTTGTTTCTTCAGTTTCTTCTTCAGTTCCTTCTACAGCTTCAGCTACTATAGTAAGTACTGTTTCTTCAGGATCATTGATCACTTTAATTCCTTCAGGAACTTTTATATCTTTTACATGCAAAACATCGCCGACATCAAGATTGCTTATATCTATATAAATTTTATCAGGAATATTAGATGGGAGACACTCAATAGTTAATTCATGTAGAAGAATTTCTAAAACACCTCCTTTACTAATTCCTACAGGTTTTCCTAAGAATTCTAAAGGGATGTCTAAGGTAATAGTTTCTTCCTCATGTATAGCAAGAAAGTCAATATGAATAATTTTATCTGTAATAGGATGAGTTTGATAATCTTTTAAAATAGCTTGGATTTTAGAAGGTTCACCATCACTCAATTCTAAATTAAAAAGAAGGGTTTCACCTTTATGTTTAATTAAAATACTTTCTAACTCATTAAATTTTACAGCAATAGGGAGAGGCTGAAAACGAGGACCATATACAATAGCAGGAATTAATCCTTGTTTTCTGAGTTTTTTACTAATTTCTTTTCCAGTTTTTTCTCTTTTAATAGCGCTTAAAGTAACTTGTTTCATCTTTTCTTCACCTCCCTAAACTTTTAATAACAAATTTTAAACAAATAAAGAACTTATAGATTCATCAGTGTGAATTCTTTTTATAGCTTCACCTAAAAGCTCAGCTACTGATAAAACTTTTATTTTCTCAAGAGTCTTTGCTTCCTCTTTTAAAGGAATAGTATCACTTACAAAAAGTGCTTTTAAAGAAGATTTTTTTATCTTTTCAATTGCATTTCCAGATAAAACTGGATGAGTAGCCATTCCATAAACTTCAATTGCTCCTCTTTCCATTATAGCATCTGCAGCTTGACACATTGTTCCAGCTGTATCTACCATATCATCTATAATAATGGCTATCTTATTTTTTACTTCACCTACAATATTCATTACAACGCTTTCATTAGGTCTTTCTCTCCTCTTATCTACTATAGCAATACCTGTATTTAATCTTTTAGCATATTCTCTTGCTCTTTCAACTCCTCCAGCATCTGGAGAAACTATAACAATTTCTTTATCTGCAAAGGTTTCTTTTATATGTTTAAGAAAAACAGGTAAAGCATATAGATGATCAACTGGTATATCAAAAAAACCCTGAATTTGACCAGCATGAAGATCCATAGTAAGAACTCTTCTTGCACCTGCAGTAACTATTAAATTAGCTACTAATTTAGCAGAGATAGGAGTCCGAGGAGCAGTTTTTCTATCTTGTCTGGCATATCCATAATAAGGAACCACTGCAGTAACTCTTCTTGCAGAAGCTCTACGAGCAGCATCTACCATAATTAAAAGTTCCATTAAATGTTCATTAACAGGTGGACAGGTTGGCTGAATAATAAATACATCAGCTCCCCGAATATTTTCTTTTATTTCTACAAAAATTTCTCCATCACTAAATCTTTTTATTATACACTTTCCTAAAGATATATTTAAATAATCACAAATTTTTTGAGCAAGTTCTAAATTAGCAGTTCCAGAAAATACTTTAAACTGATTTATAGGCATAAAAGCCCCCCTTTTAAAGATTATTCTAAATTTTTAACAAGAAAAACTTTACCTCCTTTTATAGAAGATTTTAGAGTTTTATAAATAAAAAAAGGTGAATT
>QNAZ01000016.1 GCA_003641645.1 Thermodesulfobacteriota bacterium | reverse complement strand
GCTAAAATTTTAAAATCTCTTAAAATAGATTTAGACAAATTAAAAACTTTGATTTTTGAAACTTATGAAAGGAAAAGAAATAAGAACTTTATTTATTGATTACTTTAAAAATTTAGGACATGAGGTTGTCCCAAGCTCCTCCCTTATTCCTTATGATGATCCAACTCTTCTTTTTACCAATGCTGGAATGGTTCAGTTTAAAAAAGTATTCTTAGGAGAGGAAACAAGACCTTATACTCGAGCTGTTTCATGTCAAAAATGTATACGTGCAGGAGGAAAACATAATGATTTAGAAAATGTAGGTTATACTGCAAGACATCACACTTTTTTTGAAATGCTCGGAAATTTTTCATTCGGAGATTATTTCAAAGAGGAAGCCATAGCTTATGCCTGGGAATTTATTACAAAGGTTTTAAATCTCCCTAAGGAACGTCTTTATGTAACTGTTTATGAAAAAGATGATACTGCAGTAGAACTCTGGAAAAAAATAGCAGGTCTTCCTGAAGAAAAAATTGTAAGGTTAGGAGAAAAGGATAATTTCTGGGCTATGGGAGATACTGGACCCTGTGGTCCTTGTTCAGAAATAGTTTATGATCAGGGAGAAGAATTTGGCTGTAAAAAACCAACCTGTGCTCCAGGTTGTGATTGTGATAGATTTTTAGAAATATGGAATCTTGTTTTTATGCAGTATGAAAAAGATGAAAAAGGTAATCTCAAACCTTTACCTAAGGGTTGTATAGATACAGGAATGGGACTTGAAAGAATTACTGCAGTAATTCAAGGAGTTCCCTCTAATTACGAAACTGATCTTTTTGCAGGAATAATTCATAAAATTTCAGAAATAACAGGTAGAGCTTTTAAAGAAAATAAGGATACAGAAAGTGCCTTTAGAGTAATAGCTGATCATATAAGAGCAAGCACTTTTCTTCTTGCAGAAGGAATTATGCCCTCAAATGAAGGAAGAGGTTATGTTTTAAGAAGAATAATAAGACGTGCAGAAAGATTTGGGAAATTACTTGGATTAAAAGAGGCATTTTTATATAAATTAGTTGACCCTGTAGTTCAAGAATTTGGAGATGTTTACCCAGAACTAACAAAAAATCAAGAAACTATAAAAAAAATTCTCAGAATAGAAGAAGAAAGATTTTTAGAAACTCTAAGCCTTGGACTTGAAATCCTTGAAAGAGAAATAAATAAACTTCAAAAAGATGGTAAAAAGGTTGTCCCTGGTGAAGTATTATTCAAACTATATGACACCTATGGTTTCCCTTATGACTTAGTAAGAGATTATGTTTTACCTCTTGGTTTTTCTTTAGATTTAGAGACTTTTGAAAAACTGAGAGAAAAAGCAAGAGAAGAAAGTAGAAAATCCTGGAGAGGAGCTTTAGAAAAAGTGCCACAATTTATTAAAGATTTAGTTAAAGAAAATTTCCAAACCCTATTTATAGGATATGAAACTTTAGAAACCAAAGCAAAGGTTATAGAAATTAAAAAGGAAAATAATTTTTACTATCTTATTACCAATTTAACACCTTTTTATCCTGAAGGTGGAGGTCAGGTTTATGATATAGGCATAGTTATAGGTTCTAAAGGTAAAGCTAAGATTTTAGAAACTCATAAGGTAGGAGAACTCATTTATCATAAAGTTAAGCTTTTGGAAGGAACTATTGAAAAAGATGAAGAAGTATTAATGCAAGTTGATAAAGATAGAAGATTTCATATAGAAAGACACCACACAGCAACTCATTTACTTCATTCTGCTTTAAGAAAACTTTTAGGCTCCCATGTAAGACAATCTGGTTCTTTAGTTGAAGAAAATAGGCTTCGTTTTGATTTTACTCATTTTCAAGCTGTAACACCAAAGGAACTTAAAAAAGTAGAAGAATTAGTAAATAGGTGGATTTTAGAAAATTATCAGGTTGAAACCTTATGGGTAAAAAAAGAAGAAGCAGAAAAAATGGGAGCTATAGCCCTTTTTGAAGAAAAATATGGAGAAATTGTAAGAGTAGTAAAGATTAATGAAATCTCTATAGAACTTTGTGGAGGAACACATGTAAAAAGAACAGGAGATATAGGATTATTTAAAATAATTTCTGAAAGCAGTGTGGCATCTGGAATAAGAAGAATAGAGGCAATAGCAGGTTTAAAGGCTTATGAATGGGTTAAAGGTTTGGAAGAAAGAATTGAGAAGATTGCAGAAAATTTAAAAACTACACCTAAGGAAATAGAAAAGAAAATAAAAGCTCTTTTTAAAGAAATAGAAGAGCTTGAAAGAGAGATTAAAAAATTAAAAAGTGTAGATCTTAAAAAAGTTCTTGAGGAAAAGCTAAAAGAGGTTGAAGAAGTAAATGGAGTTAAACTTCTTGTTGCCTCTTTCCAAGCAGAAAATATGGGAGAATTAAGAGAGATGGGAGATTATTTTAAAAATAAACTTGGTTCTGGAATAATTTTCCTTATAGGAGAAAAAGAGCAAGGAAATCCTTTAGCAGTTTGTATGGTAACTAAGGATTTAGCAGAAAAATACCCTGCTAATAAAATTTTTCAAAAATTGGGAGAATCTATAGGCTTAAAAGGCGGAGGCAAAGCAGAGTTGTCTCAAGGTGGTTTTAAAGAAAAGGTTAGTTCAGAAAGAATTAAAACTATATTAAAAAAAGAATTACTTAGTTTTTAAAATGAAATTTTATACTATAGAATGGATAGATGAAGTTTTTAAAAGATATCAAACTGAGGAATCTTCTTTTTTTATAGAAGATAAAGAAATAAGCTTTAAACCTAAACATTTTCTTTGGGCTCTTTTACATATTTATCATAATAAAGAACTCTCTTTTTTGGGAGATCTTTTAAATATAGAAGATTTAAGATCTGTTTTACAACATCAAGTGTTTGATTTTATGTATCTGGTTGATCTTTTAAGAAAAGAATTCGCCTATTGGTTTAAAGAAAATATATTGTATAGAGACTTTTCTGAAGAAACCTATTTTACGCTTGCACATGAATTTTTACTTCTTGAAGAACAGTTAAGAAAACAAATCCAAATTCCGCTTTTAGATCAAATGAAAAAATTAATTCTTGATCTGGAAGAAATAGTAGAAGAAGGAAAGTCATTTGAGAATTTTGATAAAAAGAAATTTTTTAGACTGATAAAATTTTTTAATATGGTAGAAAAAATCGAAAAGTCACGATGCTCAGAGCTTGTTGATAGAGCTAAAACTATTACTGAAAAAGCTTATAAAGATGCTATTAATTTTGAATTTCCACTTCCTTCTATTTCTAAAGATGAATTTAAATTGGTATTAAAAGATAAATTAAACAAGCAGATTTTTTCTACCATAAAATATTAAGGAGAAGTTATGTGTGCTAAGAAGAAAAAGAAAAGTAAAAAGAAGAAAAAAGAGAAAGTAAAAAATAAGGCTTTAAAAGAAAAAGCTAAAGAGGTTGTTAAAAGATTGAAGAAAGCTTATCCAGATGCAAAAATAGCTCTTAATTTTAAGACTCCTATTCAACTTCTTATAGCTACTATTTTATCAGCACAATGCACAGATGAGAGAGTAAATGAGGTTACTAAAGATCTTTTTAAGAAATATAAAACTGCAGAAGATTTTGCAAAAGCAGATTTAGAAGAACTGGCAGAGGATATAAAAAGCACCGGATTTTATAGACAAAAAGCCCAATATATTAAAGATGCTTGCAAAATAATAGTAGAAAAGTATAAAGGAGAAGTGCCTAAAACCGTAGAAGAACTTATGGAACTTCCAGGAGTTGCCAGAAAAACTGCCAACATTGTATTAGCTAATGCTTATGGAATTGTAGAAGGTATTCCTGTTGACACTCATGTAAGAAGAATCTCTCAGCGTCTGGGACTGGTAACTTCTAAACAGCCTGAAAAGATTGAAAAAGAGCTTATGGAAGTGCTTTCTAAAAGAAGCTGGTTCATTTTCCCTTATCTTATGCAGGCACACGGAAGAAAAATCTGTATCTCTCGTAAACCAAAATGTGAAGAGTGTGTCTTAAAGGATCTCTGTAATGCTTACCTATCCTCAAATTGATCCTGTCATTTTTAAAGTCGGTCCTTTTGCAGTAAGATGGTATGGTTTAATGTATATAATAAGTTTCTTTTGCTGTCTTTTTCTATGTAGATATCAACTCAAAGAAAGAGGTAAAAAAGAGCTTTATCCCTTTCTTGAGAACTTACTTTTTTATAGTTTTTGGGGATTAATAATAGGAGCTCGTTTGGGATTTTGTTTTTTTTATTATCCTGATTACTTTTTAACCCATCCTAAAGAAATAATAGCTATATGGGAAGGTGGAATGTCTTTTCATGGAGGTTTAATAGGAGCAGTTTTAGTAGGATATTTTTATATAAAAAAACATAAACAATCTTTTTTATGGTGGGCAGATTTAGTCGTAGTTACAGCACCAATTAGTCTCTTTTTTGGAAGGATAGGCAATTTCATAAATGGTGAAATATACGGAATCCCAAGTAATCTTCCCTGGGCTATGATTTTCCCAAAAGGTGGTCCTATTCCAAGACACCCTGTTCAACTTTATGAAGGCTTAGTTACAGGCCTTTTTTTATTTCTTTTTTTATGGAATTTAAGAAAAAAGAATTGGACTCCAGGAACAAAATTAGCTTTGTTCCTTATTTTATATGGAATTCTTAGATTCTTTTTTGAATTTTTAAGAGATCATGAATATACTCAAAGTTTTTCTCTTATTTTTGGCTGGATGACTATGGGGCAGATTTTATGTTTAGGAATGATTATTTCAGGCTTGCTTCTTTTATATTTCATCAGGAAAAGCTTGGTTCAAAAGTATTTCTAATTCTTTGGCAATTTCTTTTGCTATGACAAAGTACTCTGTAAATATTTCTTCTCCTTTTTCTGAATTAAAGGCTTTGTTTAAAATTTTACAGTTTTTGCATAAAAGATTTCTAAATTTTTTTCCTAAGGGGTTCTCCAGTTGAATTCTTGCATAAAGATTAGTATCTTGCTTAGCAAATCTTTTCAAAATATGAAGTTGTCTTAAAAAGCTTGGAGTAGAAAGAGAAACTATATCTTTTAAAGAAAATTTAGAATTTTTAATAATTTTTGCTAAAAGTATAAGCCAAAAATGATTTATTACCTGCACAAGTGCCATAATTTCGTCATGCTTTTTTGGAGAAATCTTTACAATATTTAGACCTTCATCTAACATAATTTTTTTAAACCATTTAATTACATTTTTTCCTCTTATAGGACATAAAGCTATAGTTTTTCCATTTAAATTTTTCTCATAAGGACCAAAAAGGGGATGAGTAGCTAAAATTTCTCCTTTTTTAAAATATTTTTTCATTATTTTTACAGGCTCTGTTTTAAGAGAACAGATATCAATTAACCAGTGATGATCCTCTACAAAAGGAGCAATTTCTTTCACCACTTCAGAAAAAACTTCCATAGGAACTGAAATTAAAACTACTTTGCTTTTTTTTACAAGTTCTGTATTAGGAAGATTTGTATTTATATCTGAAATTATTACAGAATAACCCTTTTTTTCAAAAAGATTTTTAAAAAGATTTCCCATTTTACCTTTTCCACCAATAATACCGATTCTAAAGTTATCATCCATCTAATCCCCCTTTATAATTTTTATGCTATTTCGGATAATTTTAATCTTTCTTCCCATCTTCTCATTAGCTCTTCTTTTAAAATTGGATTATTTTTAAGTCCTGGATCTTTTTCTATGAGTTTGAATGCATCTTCTCTTGCCCAAAGAAGTATTTGATAATCTCTTACAATATCAGCCCTTCTAAATTCTAAATAGCCTGATTGTTTAGTTCCAAGAAATTCTCCAGGACCTCTTAATTTTAAATCTTCTTCTGCAATTTTAAATCCGTCATTACTCTCACATAAAATTTGAAGTCTTTTATAGGCATCGCTATACATAGAAATTTTATAAGCTATTAGAAAACAATAGGACTGATACCCACTTCTACCAACTCTTCCTCTTAATTGATGAAGTTGAGAAAGTCCAAATCTTTCTGCATGTTCTATAATCATAACTGTTGCATTTGGAACATCTACCCCAACCTCGACCACTGTGGTAGAAACCAAAACTTGAATCTCTTTTCTTTTAAATGCATGCATAATCTTTTCTTTTTCATAAGAACTCATTCTTCCATGAAGAATACCTACTTTATATTCTGAAAAAACCTCCTTCTGAAGATATTCTCCATAAGTAGTTACAGCTTTTAGATCCATTTTTTCTGATTCTTCAATAAGAGGAAGTATAACATAAGCTTGATGTCCTTTTTTAAGCTCTTCTTTGGCTTCTTCATAGGCTTTGCGTTTATTATATTCTAAAAAGAGCTTGGTAATAATAGGTTTTCTCCCTTTAGGCATTTCATTTATTATAGAAAGATCTAAATCTCCATAAATTGTAAGAGCAAGGGTTCTTGGAATTGGGGTTGCTGTCATGATTAATGTATCAGGAGTTATACCTTTAGCTTTTTCTCGAAGAGCTGCTCTTTGAAGAACTCCGAAGCGGTGCTGTTCATCAATAATTACCAAACCAAGCTTTTTAAACTCCACTCTTTCTTGAAAAAGAGCATGAGTTCCTATCACTAAATTTATAAATCCTGTAGAGAGTCCATGATATATCTCTCTTTTTTTAGAGGGTGGTATTCCTCCTGTTAATAAAGCTGGATAAATTCCCATAATTTGGGCATACTGCCTGAAATTGTAATAATGCTGTTCTGCTAAAATCTCTGTAGGAGCCATTAAAGCTACCTGATAGCCATTATCTATAGCTATTAAAGTAGCAATAAAAGCAACCACTGTTTTCCCGCATCCTACATCTCCTTGAAGAAGTCTATTCATAGGAAGACCACTTGCCATATCTTTTTTAATCTCTTCTATAACTCTTTTTTGAGCAGAAGTTAATTCAAAAGGCAATTTTTTAATAAATTCTTCAACCAGTTTGCTTTCTGTATTAAAAACAATACCAGTCTCTTTTTTTATCTTTCCTTTTCTTAAAGCTAAAGCTAATTCCAAGAAGAAAAACTCATCAAAAGCAAGGCTTTTATGATAAACACTTTCTTCTCTTTTTAATAAGAGTATATTTTCTGAAGGTTCTGGAAAATGCAAATTTTTAATAGCTATATTTAAAGGGACCAATTTTCTTTTTCTTAAAATTTCAATTGGTATATAGTTATTTAGATAATCTCCGTATTCTTCTACAGCATTTTTTATAACTTTTCTAAAATACTTTTCTGAAACACCTTCTATAGAAGAATATATAGGCACAATATGTCCTATTTCTATAGCTAATTTTTCTTCATCATCTTCCTCAATAAGCTCTGGATGAATTATTTCTAACTCTCTTCCAAAACGTGAGACTTCTCCAATTACATAAAAATTTTTTCCTGGAGTTAAAATATTTCTCCAGACTCTTTCATTGAAATTGAACCATTTTAAAGTTAAAAATCCTGTTCCATCTGTAATATATGCATAAAATATCTTTCTTCTGGAAAAATAAGTAATTCCACTTTTAAGAATCTCTCCAAATGCTACAGCCCTCTGACCTTCTTTAAGATCTGCTATAGGAGTGACCCTTCTTCTATCCTCATAATCTCTGGGCAGAAAAAATAACAAATCTTCTATAGTGTAAATACCTTTTTTTGCCAATTTTTTAGCAATACGAGGTCCTACTCCTTTTAAAAATTGAACAGGTTGTTTAAGAATTTCCTTATATTTGAAATAGGTTTCCAAAGATAACTCTTTTTCTGGGATTTCCCAATCTTTAAAATTATTTCTGCTGAATTCCTCTAAATCTAAAGCATTTTTTGTCTGGGAAAGATTTAAAGATTTTAATAGATTAAGCATCTTAATTATTTTTTCTTTTTTCTTTTCTAAGGAACTTATCTCTAAATCAGTACAAAGCTCTAAAAGTTTATCTTTAATATCATTTATATCATCAGGAGCTTTACTGATAAGAAATTTTAAAGCCTTTTCAAGCCCTTTAGTTTTAGGTAAGTTTATAAAATTATTTTTAGAAACAAACTCAAGAGGTCTCAAAATCTTAGGAATCCATTCTTGAATAGTTAAATTTTTTTCTGCTTCCATATTTTATATAAGACTTTTATAAAAATTTATCACAGAATCTGCAAAAGTTTTTTTAAAAAGATTTTCAAGTATAAAAGCTTTTTCTAAATTTCCATGCTTTAAAGCTCCTTTATAAAATATTTCAAATTTCTTTTTTGCTTCAGCATAAAGCATAAGTTTTTGTTCTAATTTTAAATCTTTTTGATAGTTCTTAAAGAGTTTTATAAGAGCTAAAGTTCTATAGTAATCAAGCCCCTTCATAGCTGAAAGCTGATCAGGTCTTCCTCCACTTTTAATTACTAAATACTCTTTAATAAGACCAACTGGCATTTTTAATGAGACCCTCAACCAGAACTCGTAATCTTCACACACTGGAAATTCCTCATCAAACATTCCCACTTCTTCAAAAACTTCTTTTTTTATTAAGACAGTAGAAATAGAAACCACACAAAGTTTTATAGCTCTATCAAAAAACCATCCTTCAGCTTTTTTATGAATTTTTTTTGGATTTATTCTTTTATTTCCTTTATACCAGATTTCTTCTGTTTGAACAATTTTATAATCAGGATACCTCTCAAAAAATTTAAGTTGTTTTTCTAATTTTTCTGGCACAAAAACATCATCACTATCAAGAAAAGCAATAAAATCTCCTTTTGCTTTTGAAATACCGATATTTCTTGTATGAGGAACTCCTGTATGAGGTTTTTTAACATATATAAGTGGATATTTACTAACTAAATAAGGGGTTTTATCTGTAGAACCATCATCAACAACAATAAGCTCTAAATCTTTAAAAGTTTGATTTAAGACACTTTCTATAGCTTTAGAAAGAATATAAGCTCTGTTATATGTAGGAATGATAACACTGATTAAAGGCTTTTTCATTAAGCATTAATTTTGTATTCTTCAACAAGTTCAGTATAATCATCAAACCAGCAAGCAGAAGGATTTCTTTTATAAACCATAATTTTCCCTGCATCTTCAGGATTAGCAGCTCTGTGGTATCTAAAAAAGATATGTTCTTTTGTTTTACCAAGGATTTCTATTTTCCCTGTTTCATGAGACATTACATATCTCACCTTAGCTGCAAGTCCAGAAACTTTAGATCTTGCAGATTCTACAATGTCTATAGTATCTTCAATATTGGTTGAAAACATTCTATTTCCTACAACTGGTCTACACTGGAAAAAGTAATAAGGAGTTATACCAGCAAAAGAAAGTTCTTCAATAAGTGTTTTTATAGTTTCTGCATTATCATTTATTCCTTTTAAAATAGGAGTCTGATTGTAAGTAATAGCTCCTGTTTTTTGCACAAGTTTAATTGCCTTTTTTGCTTCTTTGGTAAGTTCCTTAGGGTGATTAAAATGTGTCATAAGATAAAGCTTTTTATCTTTTTGAAAATTAAATTTCTCAAATAACCTAATGAGTGAAGAATCATTAATTATCCTAAAAGGATTTGTAGCTGGTATCTTTGAACCTATTCTTACTATCCTTACATGAGGAATCTCACTAAGTTCTTCCAAAATTTTTTCAAGTTTAGAAGTATTAAGAACTAATGGATCTCCTCCTGTTAAAAGGACATTATTTATTTCTGGATGCTTCCTTACATACTCTAAGTTTTTTGAAATATCAAGAGCTATTTCATCACCCTTGTTAATAAATAATCTTTTTCTAAAACAAAATCTGCAATACATTGCACATACATTAGTAGTTAAAATTACTGCTGTATCTAAATATTTATGCTCAAGACCACGAATTTTCGTATATTTTTTTTCATTAGAAGCATCAAGTTTACCCCATACAGTAAGCTCTTCTTTGGAAGGAATGGAAATTTTTCTTATGGGATCATCAGGATTTTTCCAATCAATAAGAGAAAGATAATACTCATTAGTTCTAAAAGGAAATTTTTCACTAACTTCCTTCAATTCCTCTTTTTCCTTTTCTGATAATTCCTTTATATGGTCT
>QNAZ01000015.1 GCA_003641645.1 Thermodesulfobacteriota bacterium | reverse complement strand
CTGTATTATTTAAATATGGGAAAAAACATCTGGTTTGATAAATGGGCTAAAAAAGCTAAAGAAAAAGGGTATCCTGCTCGTTCTGTATTTAAACTTATGGAAATACAGGAAAAATATAAAATTATTAAAAAAGGAAATACTGTTTTAGATCTGGGGGCTTCTCCAGGATCATGGTCTAAATATGTTTTAAGTATTATAGGTTCAAAAGGAAAGGTAGTCGGGATTGACCTTCTACCAGCTAAAATAAAACATCCAAATTTTTATTTTTTCCAAAAAGATGTTTTTGAACTAACAGAAGATGATTTTAAAAACTTAGGTATAAAGAAATTTGATGTTATTTTAAGTGATATGGCCCCTAAGACAACCGGAGATAAATTTGGAGATCATGTTCGCTCTATAAGATTAGTTGAAAGAGCTTTAGAATTAGCTCTCAATTATTTAAAAGAAGGGGGATCCTTTATAGTAAAAATATTTGAAGGGGAAAAACTCCCAGGATTAAAAAAGCAAATTGAAAAATACTTCAAAAGTGCTAAACTTTATAAACCAAAAAGCTCAAGAAAAGAAAGTAAAGAAATTTTTATTATTGCTCAAGGATTTAAAAAACTAAATAAAAAGAGGATATCTTGAAAATTCTTCATACCTCAGATTGGCATCTTGGAAGAAATCTTTGTGGAAAAAAATTAATTGAAGAACAAGCTATCTTTTTTGAAAAAATTTTTTTTCACCTAATAAAAGACTTAAATCCTGATCTTTTAATAATTACAGGAGATATAATTGATAAACCAAATCCTGATTTTGAAACTTTAAAACTTTTTACAGAAATTCTTTTTTGGCTTTTTAATGAAAAAGTTCCTTCTATATTTATTCTTGGGAACCATGATTCTAAAAGACTCACTTTATATAAAGATTTCCTTAAACACAATTATCTTTTTATGATTGATAATCTCTCTTATTTTAAAGAACCTTTTATCTGGAGGGATGAAAAAGGGGAAAAGGTTTATTTTTACATTTTACCTTATCTTCATCTTTATGAATTTAAAGAAAATATCGAAATCTTATGGAATGAAGAAAAAGAAACACTTTCAGATTTTTTTAATAAGAAATCTCAACTTATCTTAAAAGATCTGATAGAACTTCTTTTAACTTTAACTAAAAATTCTATTTATCATCCTAATATCTGCATCGGACACTTTGCTGTAGAAAAAGGAATATTCACTGGTGAGGAAGTTTCTTTAAAATTTATGGGAAAAGAGGAAGTCTTTCCTTTAGAACTTTTTGAAAAATTTGATATTCTTCTTTTGGGACATCTTCATAGACTTCAAAAAATATCCTCTAAGGTTTTTTATTCTGGCTCTATTCTTCCTTATAGTTTTGAAGAATCAATTTATAAAAAAGGAGTATGGTTTTTTGAGATTAAAAATAATATGTTGATTAAAGAGGAGCCTATTTATTTAGAATCTCCAATTAAACTGAAAGTTATAAAAGGTTATTTTAAAGATTTAATAAATTCTTCCAAGGATGAAGCCTATATAAAAGTAATTCTTAAGGATAAAGAGCCTGTTTTACATCCTTTTGAAAGGCTAAAAATTGTATTTCCTAATCTTTTATTATTGGAATATGAGGATAAAGAAAAAGAAACTTTTTCTTTTAGCAATGAATTTGGAGATAAAGAACTGCTTGAAAACAAAAAAATAGAGCTTAATGAAGAAGAGCTTTTTAAAGATTTTTATAAATATATAGAAGGAAAAGAGATTGAAGATAGATTGTTTAATATATTTAAAAAATATTTAAAGGAATTTAATGAGAGTTTAAAAGAGGAGGTGAAATCATGGCAATAAAAGCTATAGTAGCAGGTGCTGCAGGAAGAATGGGGAAAACAATTATTAATTTAATATTTCAAAATCCTCAAATTGACTTAGTAGCTGCCTTTGAGCATCCAGAAAATCCTGCAGTAGGAAAAGACGTAGGAGAAGTAGTAGGTCTTCCTAAAACAGGAATTATTGTAGAAAATTCTTTAGAAAAAGTTATAGAAAAAGGAGATGTAATCATTGATTTTACTTTTCACAAGGCTTCTTTTGAACATGCAAGAATTAATGCCAAATATGGAAAAGCAATGGTTATTGGAACAACAGGTTTTAGTAAAGAAGAATTGGCAGAAGTTCATGAACTTGCTAAAAAACATTTTCCCTTGGTTCAAGATTATAATATGAGCATGGGGGTTAATCTTCTTGTAAAATTGGTTGAAATTACTGCCAAAGTTCTTTCTGAAGGTTATGATATAGAAATAATAGAAGCTCATCATCGTATGAAGAAAGATGCTCCCAGTGGAACTGCTTTAAAATTAGCTAATGCTATAGCACAGGTTCTTGGTAGATCTGATAAGGACTTTAGGTTCTGCAGAGAAGGACATATAGGAGAAAGATCACCTAAGGAGATTGGTATTCAGACTATAAGAGGAGGTGACATAGTAGGAGAACATACAGTTCTTTTTGCAGGAATTGGAGAAAGAATGGAACTTACTCACAAGGCAAGCAGTCGCGAAACATTTGCTCGTGGAGCTATAAAAGCTGCTTTGTGGATTGTAGATAAAGCTCCCGGAGTATATAATATGCAAGATGTTTTAGGCTTAAAGGAATTATAATTTTTTAAAAAATGGAAGAAAAAACCTGTCCTTCAGCTGAAAAATTTTTTAAAAAAGAATTTAAAAAACATACAGGAATAAAAGATGTTCGTTTTACTTTAGCTGTAGGAAGTGGAAAAGGAGGAGTTGGTAAAACTACTATTTCTGCTATATTAGCTCTTGCTTTAAAAAAAGCTGGTTATTTAGTTGGTATTTTTGATCTTGATTTTTATGGACCTAATATAAATTTGGTATTAGGAATAGAAAAGAAGAAACCCTTTATAGAATTTGGAAAAATAAAACCTGTAAGTTCTTATAATATAAAAATAATAAGCTTAGCTTTAATGATCTCTGAAAAGGAACCTATTTTTATGAGAGGACTTATGGCTTCTAAACTACTTCAGGAGCTTATTCAAAAAGTAGAATGGGGACCTTTAGATTTTTTAATCCTTGATCTGCCTCCTGGAACAGGTGATATTTTTCTTACCATGCTTGATCTTTTTAATCCTGAAGGATTTATATTAGTTACTACTCCTCATAAATTAGCTATTTCTGATGCTAAAAGAACCTTAGCCATTCTTAAAGAAAATAACATCCCTGTTTTAGGAGTAGTAAAAAATATGTCTGATTTTTTTGAAGATGAAACCTCTTTTCAAGAATTTTTAAGCAAACAAAAATTGAGTCTTCTGTTTGAAATTCCTGTATTAAAAGAGCTTTCTAAGACTGAAAACTTGATAGAGGTATTTAACTCTTCTAAAAAGCAAAAAATTTTAGAGCACATTGCTGAAAGAGTGCTTGAAAAAGTTTTCAGAATTCATTAAGGATTATGGAAATTTATAAAAATCTTGTTGAAACATCTCTTTCTTTAGCAAGAGCAAAAAAGGTAAAGCGTGTTTGTGTAGGAATTCATTACACAATGGTTGAGATTGAAAGAGGAGGAGCAGGTTTAGCTTATACTCTTTTACCTGAAGCAAAAATTTGTTGCGAATTAGGAAATGAATTTAATTTTTGGAAAAGTCCCGCAGATACAGTAATAAAAGGATATCTATTAAATCATCCTATAGAGATTTCAGTAGGTCTTGCTACTATAAATGCTATTTTTAATAATAAAAAAGATCTTTTAAAAGATGCTTTTATAGGAGATGTATTCTCAGAAATTAAATTAAATGCTAAAGACGAGATTTTAATGATAGGTTATTTTGAACCTCTTTTTAAAAAACTTGAAGGAAAAGTTAAAAAGATTTGGGTAATAGAGAAAAATTGGAAAGAACCAAATTTTAAAATTTCTGATATAAGCGATAAAATAAAAATTGCTATAATTACTTCTTCAACTTTGGTAAATAAAACACTTGATTCTATTTTAGAAGATTTAAAAAATGTTCCAGAAGTCTTATTAATGGGTCCAAGCACACCTTTAAATCCTGAAATATTTAAATTTACTCCTATTACTTGGCTCTGTGGAAGTATAGTAAAAGATTCTGAACTTTTATTTAAAGAAGTATGTGAGGGTAAGGGAGCTATTTCTTTTTTTAAAAGTGGTGCCTTAGAAAAAATTAATTTAAGGGTGAAAAAATGAACATAGGTAAATATTTAAACAAACAAACTATTTTACCTTTTACTTTATGGATTTTACTCAGTTTAAGAATTTACTCTTCAGATATTATAAAAACTATTCTTCATTCAGGAAAAATTTTTATAGGTTGTGGACTTTATGGTTTAGGGATTACCATAATTATAAATGGTCTTTCAGCTAAATTAGCTAAAAAAACTTTTGGAAGAGAGAAATTTATAAAAATTGCTCTTTGGTTAGCTGTAATTACTGCTTTAAGTGCGAGTTTAGAATTTTATTTTGGATTAGGTAAGTGATCGGAATATTTGATTCTGGTCTTGGTGGTCTAACAGTTGTAAAAGAAATATTAAACAAATTACCTCAATATAAGATTATCTATTTTGGAGATACAGCAAGAACTCCTTATGGGACTAAAAGTGCAGAAACTGTTACTCGCTATGCAATAGAAAATACTAAATTTTTACTTGAAAAAGGAGCAAAAATTATTGTGGTTGCTTGTCATAGTGTATCAAGCACTGCTATACCTGTTCTTAAAGAACTTTTTTCTGATATTCCTTTTTTTGAAGTAGTAACACCTTCTATGAAAAAAGCCTTAAAACTTACTAAAAACAAAAAAATAGGGGTTATTGGAACAAGAACAACTATAGAAAGTAAAATTTATGATAGACTTTTTGCATCTGTTGATCCTAAAATTAAACTTTATTCTCAGCCTGCTCCTTTGCTTGTTCCTCTTATTGAAGAAGGTTGGCTAAAAAAACCTGAAACAAGACGTATTGTTAAAAAATACTTAATCCCTCTTAAAATGAGAGGAATTGATACTCTTATTTTAGGTTGTACTCATTATCCTTTAATAAAAAAAATTATTCAGGAAAAGGCAGGAAAAAGAATTAAACTTGTTGATCCATCAGAAGAAATAGCTTTAGAGATTAAAAATTTTATAGAAATTAATCCTGAGCTTGCTAAAGATCTTGTTCCTGATGGTGAACCAGAAATCTTTGTATCAGACATTACTCCTAACTTCGAAAAAATTGCTCAACTATTTCTTGGAAGAAAAATAACTTTAAAAAAAATAAATTTAGAGTGAGGTAAAAAATGGGATATATTGTAGAGATGGGAGAAATTTTTTTAGCTGGAAATTATAAAAGGGAAAAACTTGCCTTTGTAAAAGGTGCAGGAACAAGACTTTTTACTGAAGATGGAGAAGAATATTTAGATTTTACTTCTGGAATTGCAGTTTGTAATCTTGGACATGCTAATTCAGAATTGAAAGAAGTTTTAGAAACTCAAGCTAAGCTCCTATGGCATACTTCAAATCTTTATTATACTGCACCTCAAGCTAAACTTGCTAAAAAATTAGTCGAGCTTTCTTTTGCAGAAAAAGTATTTTTTGCAAATAGTGGTGCTGAAGCAGTAGAAGCTGCTCTTAAACTTGCTCGACGCTTTGCTTATGAAAATTTCGGAAAAGATAAAAACTGTTTTATAGCACTTGAAAATTCTTTTCATGGAAGAACTTTTGGAGCTTTATCAGTCACAGGACAACCTAAATACTGGGAAGGCTTTGAACCTCTTGTTCCAGGCATAATTTTTGTTCCACCTAATGATAAAAAAGCTTTAAAAAAGGTATTTAATGAAAAAGTCTGTGCTATTATTATAGAACCTATCCAAGGAGAAGGAGGAATTTATCCTCTTGATAAAGAATTTATAGAACTTACAAAAGAACTTTGTGAGAAGTTTAATGCTCTCCTTATTTTTGATGAAATACAAACTGGAATTGGAAGAACAGGAAAACTATTTGCTTATGAACATTTTGAAATTGAGCCTGATATAATGTGTCTTGCTAAAGCTCTTGCTAATGGTCTTCCTCTTTCAGCTATGCTTGCTAAAGAAAAAGTGATGAATTCCCTTAAACCAGGAACTCATGCCTCAACTTTTGGAGGAAATCCTTTAGCTTGCGCAGTGGCTTTAAAAGTGCTTGAAATAATAGGTAATCCCTCTTTTCTTAAAGAGGTAAGTCTTAAAGGAAAAGTTTTAAAAGAGAAAATAGAAAAATTAAATAAAGAAAAGCCAGGTATTATAAAAGAAGTAAGAGGTATAGGACTTCTTATTGGAATAGAATTTAATATCTCTGCTAATGAGATTTATAATAAATTTTTAGAAAAAAAAATCCTTGTTACTCAACCTAAACCCAATATTATAAGACTTTCTCCACCTCTAATTATTAACTATAGAGAAATAGATTTTTTTGTAGAAACTTTCAAAGAGATTATTTATTCTATTAAATCGTAATTAAAACCAAATCTTCTAAATAAAATGATTCTCTGGATTATTTTTTTTCTATGTTGTTTAATGATTTTTATTTCTGGAACCAAACTCTCTAAATATGCAGATATTATTGCTGAAAAATCAGGTCTTGGAAGAACTTGGATAGGTCTATTTCTTATGGCTTCTATTACATCACTTCCAGAGCTTTTTACAGGTATAGGATCTGTTACTTATTCTGATGTCCCTAATATAGCTCTTGGTGATGTGCTTGGAAGTTGCGTTTTTAATATGATTATCTTTGCTTTTTTTTATGCTTTTTATCTTAAAAAGACTTTTACCATAAAAACATATAAAGGTCATACACTTTCAGCTATTTTCAATATTCTCTTATTAAGTATAGTAGCATTAAGTATATTTGTAGAAGAAAAAATTTTATCTATTGGATGGATTGGATTATACACTTTTTTGATTGTTTTAATATATCTTATTGCTATAAAATTTTTATATACTTTTGAAAAAGAGCATTGGAAGATTTTTTTTAAAGAAACAAAATCTGAATTGAAATATGAAAATATATCATTAAAACCTATAATAATTAAATATACTTTAAATGCTATAGTTGTAATAATTGCTGCTACTTTATTACCTAAAATAGGAGAAAAATTAGCTGAAATAACAGGGTTAGGGCAAACTTTCGTAGGAAATATATTTATTGCTCTTGCTACTTCACTACCAGAAGTTGTTGTTACTGGTTTTGCAATAAGAATCGGGGCTGTGGATCTTGCTATTGGAAATATATTTGGAAGTAATATGTTTAATATTTTTATTCTTGCTATTGATGATTTTTGCTATACTAAAGGTGCTCTTCTTTCTTTTGTAGAAAAAAATCATTTAATTTCTGCTTTATCTTGTATTATTATGACTTCTATTGCCATTATAGGATTTCTCTATCGAACCAAAAGAAAAAAGTTTTTTATTCCCTGGGATTCTATAATAATTATTCTTATCTTTTTAATTAATCTTATTTTACTTTATATGGTTCGATAAAAAAACCAAAAAATTCTCAGAAATTTTTGGTTCTGGTATAATATATAAAATATTTTTAAAAAATGGGATCATTTTGTGTAGCTATATTTGATCTTAAAAGCAATCGTTATAGTTTTAATGCACTTTTAGGTGCTCTTGAAAAAAGAGATCTTATTGAAAAAATACCCATTTATTTTTTTAAAGATAAATCATCTCTTTTAAAAAATGTTACAGAACTTCTTGAAAACTATAATCAAGTAATACTCGCTTTTTCTTTTTTTACAACTCAGCTTTGGGAAATAGCAGAAATAATAAAAAATATCCAAAAATTTTTTAAATCCAAAAGAAAAAAACTGATTTTAGTTGCAGGAGGACCTCATCCTACAGGAGATGTGAAAGGAGTCTTAAATTTGGGATTTGATTTTGTTTTTATTGGTGAAGCAGAAAAAAGTTTTCCTGAATTTTTAAGAGCTTTAAAATATAAAAATGATTTTTCTCAAATTAAAGGTTTAGCTTATTTAAATGAAAAAAAGAAACTTTTTTATACAGGTCAACCTGAAAAAGTTGATCTCAATTTTTATCCTCCATTTTCTTTAAAACTCAATCGTATAAATCCTATTGAAATAACAAGAGGATGTCCATTTGGTTGTTTCTATTGTCAAACACCAAGAATTTTTGGAAGGAAAGTCAGACATAGAAAAATAGAAAATATTTTAAAATATGTAGAACTTTTGTTAAAAAGAGGAATTAAAGATTTTCGTTTTATTACCCCTAATGCCTTTAGTTATGGCTCTCCTGATGGAAAAATTTTAAATCTCTCTGCATTAGAAATTCTTCTTAAAAGTCTTTACGAACTTGTTAAACCAAAAGGTGGAAGAATATTTTTTGGTTCTTTTCCTTCTGAAGTAAGACCAGAACATGTAACTGAAGAAACCATAGCTTTTATAAAAAAATATGCAGATAATGACAACCTTGTAATTGGAGCACAATCTGGAAGTAATAGAATTTTAAATCTCTGCAAAAGAGGACATACAGTTGAAGATGTTTATAAAGCAGTAAAGTTAATTATAAAAGCAGGACTCAAAGCAAAAGTTGATTTTATTTTTGGATTACCAGGTGAGACAAAAGAAGACATAAAACTTACTATAAAAGTTATGGAAGATCTTGCAAAAATGGGTGCTATAATTCATGCTCATACCTTTATGCCTCTTCCACAAACCCCTTTTGCTTATGAAAAACCTGGTAAAATAAGTCCTGAACTTTTAAAAATTATAAATAAACTTCTTGGAAAAGGTTTACTTTTTGGAGATTGGAAAGTCCAAGAAAAATTAGCTGAAAAAATTCATATATACCTTCATACTCGATCTTTATAAAAAATTAAAAATAATTGACTTAGATAAAAACTTAATATAAAATTTTTATTAAGTAAACTTTTTAATAGGAGAATAATCATGAAAAAAGGACCTTTTTATAAAATTCATCCATTTGTTGTGGGAACAAAAGTTTTTGATAAAGGTATGATGACTTATCAGCATGATTATGGAAAAGAATATGTAATTCCTATTTATTCTTGGATTATAGAAGGATCAGATAAAGTTATTCTTATTGATACAGGACTTTTAGAAGTAATACAATCTGAATTCAGAGAAAAAGCTATCGGAGGAAAAATATATAAATTTGAAGAAGGATTAGCTAAATGGGGACTTTCTCCAAAAGATATAGATATTGTAATACATACTCATTTACATAATGACCATTGTGAAAATGATTTTAAATGTGTAAATGCAGTTTTTTATGCTCATGAGCTTGAATTTCAGTCTGCTTATAATCCCCATCCTTTAGATTTTAGATATATGGCTGAGTTTATAGAAGAGGTGGATCAGGCAGGACAAATGGTTCATATTAAAGATGAAGTCTTTGAAGTTGTTCCTGGGATTACTATGATTCACACTCCTGCTCATACCAAAGGTGGAATGAGTGTTCTTATAAATACAGAAAAAGGAATTGTAGGAATTACAGGATTTTGTGTAATTATGGAAAATTTCAATCCTCCTAATAAAATTAAAGCTATGGGAATGGAAGTTATTCCTCCAGGGACAAATATAGATCCTTATTTAGCTTATGACCAGATGGTAAAATTTAAAAACATGGTGGATATACTTATACCTTTACATGAACCTATGTTTTCTTCATTAGAAACTATTCCATAAATTTAAAAATAATTAAATAATTATAAGGACTTATTTCCCAAGATTTTTCAAATTGAAAACCAAAATTTTCTAAAAACTCTTTTAATTCTTCTTCTGATATTCTTATTTCTAAGGGTGGACCAATAGCTGTAGCTTCTTTTTTAAATTCTATAATTACAAGTTTTCCACCTTTTTTAAGGACTCTTTTTACTTCTTTTAATACTTTTATCTTTTCTTCTTTATCAAATCCATGTAATACATTAGCTATAAAATAAACATCAATACTGTTCTCTTCTAAAGGTAATTTTTGAGTTATATCAGCTTTGACAATTTCAATATTCTTAATATTCTTTTCTTGTATTTCTTTTTTTAACTTTTCTAAGGATTCCTGATGAACATCTGCAGCTATTATTTTAGAATTTGAACTTAGCCTTAAAGCAATCTCTATAGAGAAATACCCATCTCCGCAGCCTGCATCAAAGAAGGTGATTCCTTGAGGAAGATTTAAAAAATCAAAAACTTTAGAAGCTGAAATGATACTTCTGCTTGATTTTCCTGCATGATGATGTTTATGTTTTTTATCACCCATTTATAAAAGTTTAATTTATTTAAAT
>QNAZ01000014.1 GCA_003641645.1 Thermodesulfobacteriota bacterium | reverse complement strand
TGTAGATGTGGTTATTATGGACACCCTACTAAACCTTGTCAATGCACTTATCAGGAGATTAAAAAATATAGAAGTAAACTTTCAGGACCTATAATTGATAGAATTGATATTCATTTAGAAATTCCACCTGTAGAATTTAAAGATTTAATAAAAGAAAATATTAAAAGTTCTTTAGATTCTAAAACTATTAGAGAAAAAGTAATAAATGCTCGAAAAATACAATCCAGAAGATATGGTTCTTCCTTAAAAATAAACGCAAAGCTTAAACCTAAGGAAATTAAAAGGTATTGCATTTTAGAACCAAAGGCTGAGGAATTCTTGGAAAAGGTGGCTGATAAGTTCAATTTTTCAGCTCGTTCTATTCATAAAATCCTAAAAGTTTCTCGAACTATTGCAGATTTGGAAGAATCTGAGATAATATTGAAACATCATATTGCAGAAGCTATACAATATAGAATTTTGGAAAAACCTTTATGGCAAAATTAGCTTTTAATGAAACTATAAGAAATATTTCTCAGCCTTTTCTTTTGCCTATAGTTAAAATTTTAGATTCCTGGGGTATTCATCCTAACACTGTTACAATAACATGTCTTATGGGTTTTTTAATAAGCTCTATTTTTATTGCTTATGGAAAACTTTTGCTTGGTGGAATTTTTCTTTTACTTTTTGCTCCTCTCGATGCAATAGATGGTTTACTTGCAAGATATTCTAAAAAAGTTACCTCCTTTGGTGCTTTTTTAGATTCTACTCTTGATAGATATGGAGAAATTTTTTTATTTTTAGCTTTTACTTATTATTTTTTAAATCAAAATTCAATTTATGGTGTTATTTTAAGTTTTTTAGCTATAACAGGTTCTTTAATGGTTAGTTATACAAGAGCAAGAGCAGAAGGAGTAGGATTTGATTGTAAAATCGGACTTTTAACCAGATTTGAAAGAATTTTTCTTTTAATTGTAGCTCTTATTTTTGATCTCTGTATCCCTCTTTTAGTATTCATTGCAATTTTTACCCACTTTACTGCTCTGCAAAGGATAATTTATATTTATAAAACATACAGAACCGGAGGTTAACAAAATGTGTTTGGCTTATCCTTATAAAATAATAGAAATAAAAAATGAATGGACAGCAATAGCTGAAATACAAGGAGTTAAAACAGAAATATCTCTTCATCTTTTACCTGAGCCTGTTAAAGAAGGAGATTGGGTTTTAGTTCATGTTGGCTTTGCTATACAGAAATTAAGTGAAAAAGAAGCACAAGAAAGCTTGAGGTATTGGGATGAAATCCTTAAACAGTCTTAGTGATCTATGGAATAAGTTTAAAGATCCTCAAAGAGTCAAAAAATTAGTTACTCTTATTAAAAATGAAATAGAAAAGTATGGTCAACCTATTAATATAATGGAATTCTGTGGAGGACACACTCATGTTATCCTAAGAAATGGTCTTGATGAACTCCTTAAAGATTATGTAAATTTTATTCATGGTCCAGGATGTCCTGTATGTGTAATTGCTTTAGAAAGGTTGGATTTAGCTATAGAACTTGCTAAAATGCCAGATGTAATTTTATGCACCTATGGGGATTTGATGAGAGTTCCTGGATCGAATAGAATGAGCCTTTTAAAACTAAGAGCAGAAGGTTATGAAATTAGGTCAATTTCTTCAGCTCTTGAAGCTCTTAAATTAGCTATAAAAAATCCACACAAAAAAGTGATATTCTTTGCTATAGGCTTTGAAACTACCTCTCCTCATACAGCAGTATTAATAAAGCAAGCTAAAGAGTTAAAAATTAAAAATTTGTGGGTAGTTTGTAACCATATTTTAGCTCTTGTTGTGCTGGAATATCTTCTTCAGAGTGAAGAAAAACCTGTTATTGACGCTTTTATCGGACCTGGACATGTAAGCACTATTACCGGAAGCAAAGCTTATGAACCCATAGTAAAAAAATATCAAACACCTATAGTAATTTCAGGATTTGAGCCACTTGATGTCATTCAAGCTATTTATTTAATAGCTAAACAAATAAGAGAAGGAAAATATGAGGTTGAAATTCAGTATACCCGGTCTGTTACGCCTGAAGGAAATATCAAGGCTAAAGAATTTTTAAAAGATGTATTTAATATTAGAAAAACTTTTCCTTGGAGAGGTTTAGGAGAAATTCCCAATAGTGCTTATGAAATTAAACCTGAATATGAAAATTTTGATGGAGAAAAGGTTTTTAAAGTTTCCATTAATTCTGGTAAAGAAAATCCACAATGTCTCTGTAGAAGAATAATTAAAGGATTAAATAAGCCGCCTGAGTGTAAACTTTTTGGAAAAGCTTGTACTCCTCAAAATCCAATAGGTCCCTGTATGGTCTCTTCCGAAGGAGCTTGTTTAGCTTATTTTAAATACAAAAAAATAATTAATAATACAGAGAAAATTAACTTTGCTTTAAAAAAAAATAATAAATAAAAGAGGAGAGCCTAAAAGCTCCTCCTCTTTTATTTAACCTTTATTTGGTTCTAAAATTAAATTCTATCTACTACAAGCCATAACTTTTACTCTTTTAACTTCTTTTCCTCTGGCATTTATAATGTGCACTGCACATGCAATACATGGGTCAAAAGAGTGAATTGTTCTCAAAACTTCTAATGGTTTTTCAGGATCTACAATAGGATGATTATCAACTAAAGCTGCTTCATAAGGTCCCATCTTACCTTTACCACACCTTGGGCTTACATTCCAAGTAGTAGGAACTACACACTGATAATTTTTGATTTTTCCATTTTCAATAACTACCCAGTGAGAAAGTGTTCCTCTTGGTGCTTCATGGAATCCAAATCCTTTAATTTCTTCAGAAGGAAATTTCACTTCATTCCAGATCTCAAGATCACCTTTAGCAATGTTTTTTTCAAGAAGGTCAAGGTGTTTCAAAGCAAGGTCTGCAAGAACAGCTGCTCTAATTGCTCTTGCCAAGTGTCTTCCTATAGTAGAATGGAATGCATCTACATCAATATTAACACCAAGAGATTTTGCTTTCTCTATCGCATAATTTACCCATTTCATTGTAAGTTCATGCTTGGAAGCAATACCTGCTAATACCTGAGAAACAGGTCCAACCTGCATAGGCTCACCTTTAAATCTTGGGGCTTTAGCCCAGCTATACTTACCATTGGGATTAAAATCAGTATAGTTAGGAATAGTTTCACCCTGCCATGGATGCCTCGGTCCAGTATCTTTATACCAAGAATGAGCAACATCTTCAGCTACATTATCTCTGAAGTATGGATCATTGAAGCTTTTAATTGGTGTAAAGGTTTTGAGATCTTTATTGAATATTGTCCCTCCAGGTAAATCAAATTTAGTTCCTTTTGTATCAAGAGGCATATCAGGAACAGCTAAATAATTAGGAACACCTCCTCCAATCTTAGTCCAGTCTGAATAGAGACAACCAATAGCTATAACATCATTAAGATAAACCTTCTGGAAGAATTCCTTTGCTTGCATCAATAACTCACGAATATAATCAAGTCTCTCTCTATTAAGTGCTGAATCACTATCAGGATCAATAGCTAAAGAAATTCCACCAACTATAACACTCTGAACATGAGGATTTTTCCCTCCCAATATAGCAGCTACTTTATTAGGAATAAACTGATATTCAAGAGCAGTAAGATAATGTGCTACTGCCATTAAATTAGCTTCAGGAGAAAGTTTCATTTGAGGATGTCCCCAATAACCATTGGTAAAAGGACCAATTTGCCCACTATCTACCAAAGCTTTAAGTTTTTCTTGCACAGTTTTAAAATAAGTTACACTATTTCCTTTCCAATCAGATAAGGTCTGTGCAAGTTCTGCAGTTTTCTTAGGATCTGCTTTTAAAGCAGAAATAATATCAACCCAGTCAAGAGCAGAAAGATGATAGAAATGAACTATATGGTCATGCATACCATGAGTTGCAAGTATAATATTTCTTACTAATTGAGCATTAAGAGGAACCTCCATCCCTAAAGCATTTTCCACTGCTCTAACTGAAGCTATAGCATGAACCGTGGTACAAACTCCACAAATTCTTTGAGTAATAAGACAGGCATCTCTTGGATCTCTTCCCCTTAAAATAACTTCAATCCCTCTCCACATTTGAGGAGAAGCCCATGCATTTACTATTCTTCCACCATCAGCTTCTACATCAATTCTAAGATGCCCTTCAATCCTTGTTATAGGATCAACTGTTATTCTCTTACCCATAATTAACCTCCTAATTTTTAAAAATTTTTATTCTAATTTATTCTTTAATTATCCTAAGGATTCATAAAATGGTGCCATATCATCCCAGAAATTAGGCTCTGTACAACCAATACATGGACATCCTGCAGCAACAGGCCATACTCCAACATCACAAAATCTTATAGCAGGGCAATTAGAATAGGTAACCGGACCTTTACATCCAAGTTTAAATAAGCAATATCCCTTTCTATGTCCTTCATCTCCAAATCTTTCTGCAAATCTTCCTTCATCAAAGTGCGCCCTTCTTTCACAGTGATCATGAATAAGTTTTCCATATGCAAATTTAGGTCTTCTTAATTCATCAAGTTCAGGAAGCTTACCAAAAGTTAAAATATAGCTTACTGTAGCAAGAAAGTTGTAAGGATTTGGTGGGCATCCAGATATATTTACAAGTTTATTCTCACCAATTACATCCTTTACACCTACTGCACCTGTTGGATTGGGACGCGCTGCCTGAACTCCACCAAATGCAGCACAAGTTCCATAAGCAATAACTAACATAGCATCTTTAGTAACTTCCTTTAAAATCTCAATAGCAGGTTTCCCAGCTATTTTACAATAAATCCCTCCATCCTTTGTAGAAACAGCTCCCTCTACTACACAAATATACTTTCCTCTATATTTCTCCATTGTCTGATAAAGAACTTCTTCTGCTTGTTTCCCTGCAGCTGGCATAAGAGTTTCGTGATATTCTAAATTAATAATATCAAGAAGAAGTCTACCAAGTGGAGGATGGGAGGCTCTTAAAAGTGCTTCTGTGCAACCTGTGCATTCCATAAAGTGAAGCCAAATCACTGTGGGTTTAGGACCTTTTTTCATTGCTGCTTCTACTTTCTCTACCATAGAATATGGTAATCCCATTGTAGCTGTTACAATGGTGCATATTTTAAGAAAATCACGTCTACTCAATTCTTTCAAATTAAGCATAGTTAACCTCCTTTAATTTCATTTTGTAATATTTATTATATTCAATTTTGTGAAAAAAAGCAAGAAAAAAATTTTAATAAAAATGAATGAAATTTAAAAATCTTTTAGATTTATTATAACTTTTTTAATTTTTTTTTAAATTTTTAAATTTTTTTAATTATTTAATAGAAGAAAAATCTAATCCTACATAATAAATATATGTAACAAAAAATCTATCAAACCATTCTTGATAGGCTCTTCTTTTGCTCTTAGAAAATTTAATTGCCCATCTTTGAACTCGAAGTTCTTCTGCTAAAGTATTTAAAATATCTATAGCTTTCTCTCCTTCCAAAGGTCTTGGAATAGAACCTGCTTTAAGATTATATAAAGCTATTTTTTTATAAATTTCTTTAACTCTTTCTTCAATTTCATCTATTCCAAAAAGTTCATAAAGTTTATTAAGAAAATTTTCAGCCCATCCTCTATGAAATCTACAAAAACCTGCATTAGAAATAGCAAGCTCTTTAATAGCTCTTTCATAAACTAATTTTACAAATTCTTCTGGTTCTGTAAAAATTAAACCATACTCAGTCCAATATTTTCCAGAAACAAAAATAGGCACAAAGAAACCAGGAGTCCAGTAAAAATTAGGAGTCATATATCCATCTTCTCCATAAGGTTGATAAAGAGCTATGTCTTTAAAAGATATTCCAACTTTTTCAATCCTTCTTTCAAATTTTTGATCCAAAATTTTTATTGTTTTTCTTAATCCTTTTTCTGCAATATCTTTTAAAATTTGAGTTTTTTTACTAAGTAAATTTTGAATAATTTCTACAGCTAATATTCCATTTATACGCCATTTTTCTGGATTTAGGATTAAAGGGTCAAGATTAGGAAAAGAAGAAATTCCTAATTCTTCACAGGTTATTAATCCTTTACTTACAGCTTCTAAAAGAAAAGCAACTATGTGCCCTGTGGTAATAGCATCAAGACCTGCATTATCTATTATCTCAACAATTTTAGAAACTTCTTTAAGATCAAAAATTCCTATCAAAGGACCAACTCCTTGAAAAGGCTCATAATCCACTTTTTTTCTTTTCCAAATTTTTTTACAAGCAACAGGACAAGGCTCTCCACAAGTTTTCCAACTTCTGGTTTTTATAAAAGTTTCTTCTTTAAAAGGTCCCCAGTAATTTCTTAAAATTATATCTGAAATTTTCCTTCTAATTTCTTTTTTTAAATAAATACTGTTGTAACAAAAAGTAGGAAGCCATTCTTTATAATGAGGATAATTAGAACCAAATGTTCCTCCTACCCCAATTTTAGGATCAAGTCTATATTTAGTAGTTGCCATATTGACAGCCTTAAGAAACTCTCTACCTGTAATTTTTTTAAAAAATTCATTAAAGTTTTTAATATTAAGAATTACTTCAGGAAGTTTAGGCTTTATTTTTCCTCCTGCAATTATTCCTACTACATTATGTGCCTGAGCTAAAATTGAGCCTGCACCACCTCTTCCTGCAAAATCTTCACTCCCGATAATTAAATCTTTTATATGCGGATTTACATCTATAGAAACAAGTGAACCAAATCTTGTTTGCCAAGCACCTGGACCAACTACTACAGCTCTGGCATTGTTTTTAATAAAAAAATCATAATAAATATCTAACAACCACTTAGTTAAAGCATAAGTTCCAAAATAATTTGCATAACCTTCATATATTTTCTCTAAATTTTCTCTATTAATTTTCTCAAATTTAACTTTTGGTTCTTCCTCTCCCTCTACAAAAATAAATAAAGGAATATTGCTTTTACCTAAAATAACAAATCCATTTACACCAGAACCTATAAACTTATATCCTATTCCTCCAGCTTCAGAAATATGAAGACCCAAACTTTCTGAACTTCTAAAAATAGCCACCAATCTATGGGTTCCAAAAATTTTACTTCCAGCAAAAGGACCAGTTCCAAGAAATAAAATATTTTGTGGACTGAAAACATCATATTTCCAGCTTTCTATCTCTTCTAAGTGAATCTTAACTCCTATGTCTACAGGACCTAAATAAGGAGGAATTTTATATTCTTTTATCTCCCATTTTAATTTACCTACATCTATAAAAAGAACTTTATAACTGAACAATTTTACATACCCTTTAACATGAACATTTGTTTAAATTCTTATTACTTTACCACAGTTTTGCTATTCTTTCACTAAAAAACAAAAGTAATAAATTTATAAAAATTTTTTTATTAATTACTTGATTTTTCTTAAATTTACTATTAAAATATATCAAAAAATTTTTATATTTTTTATGAGTATAAGTGATTTAGTGAAAATTTTTAAAGCTCTCTCAGATGAGACAAGATTAAAATTATTAGCACTTCTTGAAAATGGAGAACTTTGTGTGTGTAAAATTGTTTCAATTTTAAAAATGAGTCAGCCAAAAGTGTCTTTTCATCTAAATATTTTGAAAGATGCTGGATTAGTTAAAATGAGAAAGGAAGGCACCCGAATTTTTTATAGTCTCGATGACTCTGACCTTTTTAAAAGATTTTTAATCTTATCTATTATTGAAAAAATAAAAGACAAAGCTTTTTCCTCTAATTTTAATCAAGAAGGAGGTGTTATATGGAAATAAAAAAAGAACTTCTAAAATTATTGTTTGATTTTCACGGACACAAGTGCTGGGCTTCTGTTTTGGGATTAAGAGCAGGTCTTATTGCTTTAAGAGAACTTAAAACACAAAGAACAGGAACACGCTCTCTTTATTGTCTTATTGAAGTTGGACATGCCCATGGTGCTGTATGTTTTGCTGATGGTGTTCAGGTAGCAACTGGTTGTTCTATAGGAAAAGGAAATCTAATAAAAACTTTAAAAGGAAAACTTGCTTTTACTCTTATAGATATTAAAAATTGGAAAGAAATTCGTATAGCCTATAATGGAAAACTTAAAGATAAAATTGCTAATACTGCTTTTATGAAAAAAAGAGCAGCTGGTATTCCTCCTACAGAAATTCCAGATGAAGAAGCTATGGAAGTTATCAATATAGTGCTTGAAGCACCAGAAGACAAAATATTTTTCATAAATCCTGTAAAAGATACAAATTTTGAACCGCCAGAAGAAATTCTTGGTTCTACTATCTGTGACATTTGTGGAGAATGGGTTTCTATACCTTATATAAGAATTCTTGGAGAGAAAAAAGTCTGCATTGATTGTGCAGGCTATACCGAGGGATTTGAAAAATAAAAAAAGAGATTTATATGTTAATTCTTGCCACTTTTTCTGTTTTAGCTCTCTCTTTTATATTTTCTATGCTTGGATTAGGAGGAGCACTTCTTTATATACCTATATTTTATTGGTTAGGATATGATTTTAAAACTGTTGCTATTCCAACAGGATTACTTTTAAATGGAATTACTGCCCTCTCAGCTGCTATATATTACTTAAAAGCAAAGATGGTAGATATAAAAGGGGCTTTACCTCTCCTAATTTCTTCCTCTTTAAGTGCCCCAATAGGTGCTTATTTAACAGAATTCATTCCTGTAAAATTGTTAATGCTATTTTTTATAATAGCTATATGGTTTGCAGGACTAAAAATGTTATTTTCTTCGTCAAAGGAACAGAAAAAATTTTATTCCTATAAATTAAAACTGATTTTAATGATTATTGGTGGCGCTTTTATAGGACTTATAGCAGGTATGCTCGGTATTGGAGGTGGATTTTTATTTGTTCCTTTAATGATTGTTATTGGTTATGAGACCAAAATAGCAGCTGCAACAAATAGTTTTATTGTTATTTTTTCATCCTTTTCAGGCTTTCTGGGACATATAACCACAGGACACTTTAATGTACCTTTGATGATTTTTACCACTATTGCAGTAATAATAGGCTCTCAAATAGGAGCAAGAGTGATGAAAGAAAAAATGAAATCTCAGTGGATAAAACAAATGTTCGGAATCATACTTATTGGAGTAGGAATTAAACTTTTATGGAAAAATCTTCCATATTATCTGATTATTATTAAAAATTTGTTTTAAAAAGATAAAAATTGATCTTACAAAAGAAATTGACAGTTATAAATATTTCTCTTTTCTTGTGGATAATTTGGGGCATAAATTTTAGCATTTTAAAAAATGTTTCCTTTGGAGCTAATTTAAATATAGATGGAAATTATCGTCTTCGTTATGAATTTTATGATAACTATAATATTTTAAATCAAAAATATAAATCACAGCAAAGTTTTCTTTTATCAAGACTAAGAGTTAATACACATTTAAACTTTTCTAAAAATTTTTCTTTTCACTTTCAGCTTCAAGATTCAGAAATTATAGATTCTCCAATATCAGATAAACATTATAAAAATAAAAACAACCCCTATCATGATCCTTTTGATATAAATGAATTCTATTTAGAATACAAAATGAATAAAAATTTAGAAATTAGATTAGGGAGACAGTATTTACTTTTTGGAAATAAAAGAATTTTTGGTCCTGGAGAGTGGGGAAATACTGGTAGATACAGATGGGATGCTTTAAGAATTATTTATAATAACAAAATAACTAAAACCAACTTTATAATAGGACGATATATACATCACAATCCACATATCTGGCCTAATAAAACTTATAATGGAGTTGCTGCTATAGCTTTATATAATAGTTTTAAAAATACACCTTTTGAATTCTTCTGGATTTACAAAGCTGAAACTTCGGGAAAAGTAAAAGGAGAGAAAAAAATAGGCAATAGCTATACTCATTTTATTGGGATGAGACTTACAGGTAAATATAACCCCTGGAATTATGATATAATTTTAGTGAAAGAACTTGGCACATATGCTGGGGATAGAATTTCTGCTTATGGTTTAGTTTTTATTCTTGGTTATACATTTTTGGATCTACCTTTGAAACCACAACTTATTGCTCAGTATGTAGTGGGTTCTGGAGATAACAATCCTAAAGATGGTAAACACGAAACCTTTGATGCTATATTTAGCGGTGCAGATACAACTCTTTATGGATGGATGAATCTCTGTTTTTGGAGAAATTTAAGAGAACACAGAGTGGATCTGGTCTTGCACCCTTCAAAAAAACAAAGTCTAAGAATTGAATATCACTATTTTACTCTGGATAAAGATAAAGATGCATGGTATTCTCCTGGTGGAATCTGGAGAAAAGATAAAACAGGTAATGCAGGAACAGAACTGGGACATGAAATAGATTTTATATGGAAAAAAAAATTTAATAAAAGGATAAATGCATTTATAGGATACTCAATTTTTATTCCTGGAAAATTTATTAAAAAAACTGGAAAAGCCAGTAATCTTAATTATAGCTTTTTACAAATACTCTTTAAGTTCTAAGATTTTTTGATTAATCTTTCAAGCTCTTCTAAAGGCATAGGTTTAGCTAAATAAAATCCTTGTAAATAGTCCATTCCAAGAATGTATAATAAATCTGCAAGCTTTTCTTCCTCTATACACTCAGCTATAGTTTTAATTCCAAGTTCTTTAGCTATAAAATCTATCGCTTTTACCAAACTTACATGTTTCTTTGATTTTAAAATTTTTTTAACAATAGAGCCATCTATTTTTAAAAAATCAATTTCAGCATTTAATAAATAATAAAAAGAGGCATAACCTGCTCCAAAATCATCTATAGCAAGATATATTTTTTCTTCTTTTATAGCTTGAGTTAAAGGAGGCAATAAATCTATAT
>QNAZ01000013.1 GCA_003641645.1 Thermodesulfobacteriota bacterium | reverse complement strand
GCTCTATTGAAACTTCCACCTGATCTCTTACTTTACCATTAACTTGGATTACAAGAATAAATGTTTCTTCTTCTATAAGAGCTGGGTCATATTCTGGAAAAGTTTCTAAAGAAATAAAAGTTTCATATCCTAATTCTCTCCAAAGTTCCTCTGCAATATGAGGACAAACTGGAGAAATAAGAAGTAAAATTTTTTCAAAACATTCTTTTAAAACTTTTTTGGATTTTTCATCTTCTAAAGATATTTTTTTTAAGGTATCCTGCAAAAAGTTTAAAAATTCCATAATAGCTGCAATTGCAGTATTAAAATGAAGTCTTTTTTCTAAATCTTCAGAAACTTTTTTGATAGTTTGATGAAGTTTTCTTCTGAGTTTTAATAAATTATCAGGTAATTTTTTTAGCTCATCATAATTATAGGAAATTTCTTTTAAATCTTTTGCATAATCTGTAACTAAATTATAAAGTCTCTTTAAAAATCTGAAAGCACCTTCTATTCCTCGGTCACTCCATTCAAGGTCTTTCTCTGGAGGTGCTGCAAAGGCTATAAAAAGCCTAACAGTATCAGCTCCATATTTTTCTATCATCTGATCTGGATCAACTATATTACACTTACTTTTAGACATCTTTTCAAATTTCCCAATTATCACCTTTTTTCCACATCCATCTTTCAAACATTTCCCTTCAGGAGATACTTCATTAGGATAAAGCCAACCATGGACAGGACACTTATATGTCTCTTTAATAACCATTCCTTGAGTTAATAAGTTTGAAAAAGGTTCATCTAAATCAAAATATCCAAGATCTCTTAAAACCTTAGTAAAAAATCTGGCATAGAGAAGGTGTAAAATAGCATGTTCTATACCGCCAATATATTGATCCACAGGAAGCCAGTATTTTATATCATCTTTATTAAAAGCTTCTGGATGATTTGGACAAGCAAATCTTGCAAAATACCAAGAAGATTCTATAAAAGTGTCAAAAGTATCTGTTTCTCTTTTAGCAGGTGCTCCACATTTAGGACAAGTGGTGTTTACAAATTCCGAAAAATCAGGGAGAGGAGATTTACCAGAAGAATCTATTTGAACAGTTAGAGGTAAAACTACTGGAAGATTTTCAAGTCTTTCTGGAACAATTCCGCATTTTTCACAATAAATTATAGGAATTGGACAACCCCAATATCTTTGACGTGAAATCCCCCAATCTCTTAATCTATAAGTAATTCTTTTTTTACCAAGTCCTTTTTCTTCTAAATAAGTAGTTATTTTAACTTTACCTTCTAAACTATCGAGTCCAGTAAAAATATCAGAATTTATCATAATTCCTGGCTTTTCATATGCAGATTCCATTTCTTCAGGACTTAAATCTTTATCCTTTGGTCTAATAACTACTTTTATAGGAAGTTTATATTTTTTAGCAAATTCAAAATCTCTCTGATCATGAGCAGGAACACACATAATGGCTCCTGTTCCATATTCTATGAGAACAAAATTAGCAGCAAAAAGTGGTAACTTTTCTTCTGTTAAAGGATGTATAGCATAGGTTTCTAAAAATAAACCCTCTTTTTCTACAAGATCTGCTTCTATTTCTCTCCTTTGTTTTCTGACTCTTTCTATAAAATTATCTAATTTATTTATCAAACCTTTTTTTTCTGCAATTTTTCTCGCCAATGGATGTTCAGGAGATATGCAAACGAAGGTTGCTCCGTAAAGGGTATCTGGACGGGTAGTATAAACAATAAGGTCTTCTTTTATTTCTGGTATAGGAAACTTTATTTCTGCACCCTCACTTTTACCTATCCAGTTTCTTTGCATAGCAATAACTTTTTCAGGCCAATGTCCTTCTAATTTTTTTAAATCCTCTAAAAGTTCTTCAGCATAAGCTGTAATTTTTAAAAACCATCCGTCCATTTCCTTAAAAGTAACTTCTGTCCCACATCTCCAGCATGCTCCATCTTCTACTTGCTCATTAGCAAGAACTGTATTGCAAGATGGACACCAATTAACTAAAGTCTTTTTTCTATAAGCAAGACCTCTTTCATACATTTCTATAAAAAATCTTTGCTCATGTTTATAATATTCTGGGTCACATGTTGCAAATTCTCTGCTCCAATTGTAACTAAAACCGAGTTTTTTTAATTGTTGTCTCATATAATCTATATTAGAATAAGTCCATTTAGCAGGATGAATTCCGTGCTTAAGAGCTGCATTTTCAGCAGGAAGTCCAAAAGCATCCCATCCCATAGGATGAAGCACATTATATCCTTTCATCCTTTTTACACGAGCCAAAATATCTCCAAGTGTATAATTTCTTACATGACCCATATGAATTTTTCCTGAAGGATAAGGAAACATTTCTAAAACATAGTATTTAGGTTTTGAAAAATCAGTCTTTACTTCAAAAATTTTATTTTCCTCCCAAAGTTTTTGCCATTTAGCTTCTATAGAAGAAAAATCATATTTCTTCATAAATACCTCCCTTTTCCCTTAACAACAATTCCACTTTTAAAAAGAAATATTTTATATTTCTTCGTAGATATTTTTAACTATAGCTTCAGCAAATTCAGAACATTTAACTTCTTTAGCTCCTTCAAGTTGTCTTGCAAGATCATAGGTAACAATTTTTTGCTGAATGGTTTTAGAAAGAGCTTTCCATATTAAATCAGCAGCTTCTTTCCAACCAATATATTCCAACATCATTTTTCCAGAAAGAATAAGAGATGAGGGATTTACTTTATCAAGTCCTGCATATTTAGGAGCTGAACCATGAGTGGCTTCAAAAATAGCGTATCCATCTCCAATATTCGCACCAGGTGCCATACCTAAACCACCAACTTGAGCTGCAAGTGCATCTGAAAGATAGTCTCCATTTAAATTGGGAGTCGCAAGAACACTATATTCTTCAGGTCTTAGAAGTGCCCATTGAAACATAGCATCTGCAATTCTATCTTTAATAATTATAATTCCTTCTGGAACTCCATCAGGATATTTTTCTGAAATTTCTGCTTCTATTACAGTTTTTTCTGGAAATTCTTCTTTAGCTAACTCGTATCCCCAATTCCTAAAAGCACCTTCTGTATATTTCATTATATTTCCTTTATGAACAAGTGTTACACTTGGATATCCATTTTCTAAAGCATATTTTATAGCTTTTCTAACAAGTCTATAGGTTCCAAATTTACTTATTGGCTTAATTCCAATTCCAGAATCATCTCTTATATTTTTCCCAAAGTTTTCTTTTATAAATTCTATAAGTTTTTTAGCCTCTGCTGAACCTGCCTGATATTCAATTCCTGCATAAACATCTTCTGTATTTTCTCTAAAAACCACCATATTTACCTTTTCTGGATATTTAATAGGTGATGGAGTTCCTGGAACCCATTTTATAGGTCTTACACAGACATAAAGATCTAAAACCTGTCTTAAAGTGACATTAAGACTCCTAAAACCACCACCAACAGGAGTTGTAAGAGGTCCTTTCAAAGCTACTACACATTCTTTTATAGTTTGTAAAGTTTCTTCTGGTAAATAATTTCCAGTTTCTTTATAAGCTTTTTCACCAGCTAAAATTTCTTTCCAAAAAATTTTTCTTTTACCATTATAAGCTTTTTCAACAGCTGCATTTAACACTTTTAAAGTGGCTTTCATTATGTCTGGACCAATTCCATCACCTTCTATATAAGGAATTTCTGGATCATCTGGAACATCAAGAGAAAAATCTGATCTAAGCTTTATTTTACCCATATTTATCTCCTTTTTCCATTCCCTAAATTTATCCCTAAAAATTATCCTAAAAATCTTAATCCATGTAAGAAATTTTGACAAGATAAAAAACTCATTTTATAATTTTTAGAAATTATGAATCTTATAGAAGAAATTAAAAAGTATTTTGTTTATTTGAATGAATTAGGATTTTACTCTTTTCCAGCTACTGAAAAATTTAAAAAATTTTTACAAAATAATATTCATTTATCTGAAAATACTTTAGAAAAAATTAAAAATGCTATTGCTAACTGTGAAAAATGTCCTCTTCATAGAACAAGAAAACAACCTATCTGGGGAGAAGGAAATCAAGAGTCTAAACTCATGCTTATCAGTGATTATCCAAATAAAGATGAAGATTTTTATGGAAAACCTTTTGTTGGATCTATAGAAGAAATTCTTAAAAAAATGCTTCTCAGTATAAAATTAAAACGGGAAGATTTTTTTATTACTCATGCTGTTAAATGTAAAACACCTGGTGGAAGACCTCCTGAATTAGAAGAAATTTTAGCTTGTAAGACCTATCTTCTTAAACAAATCAAATTTTTGAAACCAAAACTTATTTTAGCCTTTGGATTTACACCTCCTAAAATTTTTTTTGAACACAATCCTACTTTTTCTTCTATAAGAGGACAACCTATAAAGATAAAAGATTTTATTATTCTTTTTACTTACCATCCTAACTATATGCTTAAAAATCCTGCTGTAAAACGTTTGGTATGGGAAGATTTACAGAAATTTAGGAAACTTTATGAACAAATTTTTAAAAATTCTTAAAATTTCTTTTTTTATTAGTTGTTTTTTCATTTATTCCTTAGGTTTTTGTAAAGAAAATAAAATATTTTTGGTTAAAATTGATGCTCCTATAACACCTGTTATTGCTAATTTTTTAATATATAGCATTGATTTTGCTAATAATAAAAGAGCAAAGGCTTTAATTGTGGAATTAGATACCCCTGGTGGATTAGTTGAATCTACAAGAAAAATTGTAAAAGAAATTTTAAAAAGTAAGGTTCCTGTTATTGTTTATGTTAGTCCTTCTGGAGCAAGAGCAGCCTCTGCAGGAACTTTTATTTTACTTGCTTCCCATTTGGCAGCTATGGCTCCTGGAACACATGTGGGAGCTGCTCATCCAGTAGAATTAACTGGTAAAGCAAGTGAAAAAGTAATGGAAAAAATTACTAATGATTTAGTTGCCTGGGCTAAAAATCTTGCTCAGATGAGAAAAAGAAATAAAAAGTTTGCAGAAGAGGCAGTAAGAAAGAGTAGAAGTATTACTGAGACAGAAGCCCTTAAATTGGGAGTTATAGAAATAATAGCTAAGGATTTAGATGAACTTATTAAAAAAGCTCATGAAAAAATCATTATAATAGATGACCAAAAAATAAAATTGAGTTTAAAAAATGCTAAAATTGAGGAAATTAAGGAAGATTTAAAAACCAAAATATTAAAAATTTTGACTAATCCAAATCTGGTTTACTTTCTTTTAATGTTGGGACTTGCTGGACTTTATTTTGAACTTTCTCACCCTGGAACTATTTTTCCTGGAGTAATAGGTGCTATTTGTTTAATCCTTGCCTTAGTAGGTTTGAGTATTTTGCCTGTAAATTATGCAGGACTTGCTTTAATCATACTCGGAGGAATTCTTTTCTTTCTGGAAATTCAGATAGTATCTCACGGACTACTTGCCATAGGAGGCACAATATGCCTTTTATTAGGATCTCTTATGCTTTTTGGAAAAAACCCACCATCATTAAGGGTTTACCAACCCTTTTTATATAGCGTAATTTTAACTATTTCTGCTGTTTTAGGAGGAATAACCTATTTAGCTATAAAAACAATCAGAAAAAAACCTGTTTCTGGAAAAGAAGCACTCATTAATAAAGTAGGAAAAGTTATAGAAGATATAGGACCAGAAGAAGGTAAGATATTTGTAGAAGGTGAAATATGGAAAGCTGTCTCAGATGAGTATATTCCTAAAAATAGTAAGGTGATAGTTATTGAAAAAAAGGGTCTCACTTTAAAGGTTAAACCTTTTAGAGAAAAGTAATATGCTCAGATTATCAGTTTTTTTGTTAGTTATAATAATATCAAATAATGCCTTTTCTTTTAATTCAAACAATTCCACTAATGCTTATTCAGTTGATACATTTCACTTAGATAGTGCTCAATTTTTGATTGATCTTGAAGGGTTTAAGGCAAAACCTATAAAAAGAAAATCAGTTTTCTTTTTAGGAAATATAACAATAGAGAAAAGAATTTATAAAAATTCAAAAGGTAAACTAAAGGTTCGCATATATAGAGGAGAAAATCTTATAGATAACTGGAAATCTTTGATTTTTACTCTATCTGGATTTTCTAAAAAGGATCTAAAAGATTTGCAAATAGAAGAATGTAAAGCTAAGCTTTATGAAAAAGATAATTATAAAGCTGTAGTTTTACCTCTTGTGGAGACTCAAAACCAGGGACTGATAGTTATTTTCAGTTCTAAAAATTTTACTTTAAAGGAGATGTTAAATTTAATTAAAAAGTTTCCTATAAAAAATTACTGTTTATCCTCTTGCCCTTATAATTAATTCTTTCATTTCTCTTACTGCATCTTTTATTCCCACAAAAATAGCCCGCGAAATAATACTATGACCTATGCTGAATTCTTCTATCTGAGGTATAGCTGCAACAGGTTCTATATTTTCATAATTTAATCCATGCCCTGCATGGACTTCAAAACCAAGATCTTTTGCAACTCTGGCAGCAATTTCTATTTTATTAAATTCTTTTTCTTTCTCTTCTTCTGTTTCAGCATCAGCATAAATTCCTGTATGAATCTCTATAATTTGAGCACCTGTCTTTTTAGCAAGTTTTATGGTTTTTTCATCTGGATTTAAAAACAAACTTACTTTTATACCTGCTTCATTAAGTTCTTTTACTGCTTTTTTAACTTCTTTTACTCTTCCTTCTAAATTCATTCCTCCTTCTGTTGTAACTTCTTCAACTCTTTCAGGAACTAAAGTAACCTGATAGGGTTTTACTTCCTTAGCAAATTTAATTAATTCCTCATCAATAGCCATCTCCAAGATGAGTTTAGTTTTTATAATTTCTTTTATAATTCTTACATCCCTTTCTTTAATATGTCTTCTATCAAGCCTTAAATGAACCACTATTCCATCAGCTCCCCCAAGTTCTGCAAGAACTGCTGCATGAACAGGATCAGGATAATATGTCTTTCTTGCCTCTCTTACTGTTGCTACATGGTCTACATTTACTGCAAGTTTTGCAGGCATATATTCCCTCCTTTTAATAAAATTTATAACTTCCTTTTTACCCTCTTTAAAAGCAAGTTTATTGAATAAATTTAACTCATTTTTAACCATTAGAAAAGGAGAAAAAAGCCCTTTTTCATGGTTATAGTCTAAAAGATGAATAAGTCCGTGAATAATAATAGCAAAGAAATAGTTTTTAAAATTAAGCTGATATAATTTAGCCTCTTGCCTTATTTTTTCAACTGAAACAATAACTTCTCCCAAAATGTTAGAAACTCTTGGTTTTTCTTTATTAAAAGGAAAAGCCAACACATTTGTAGAGTAATCTCTTCCAAGATACTGCTTATTAAGTTTTTTAATTGTCTTGTTATCAGTAAAAACAAGAGAAACTTCTTTTTTATAGAATTTTAAATATTTTAAAGCTTTCTCAGTTTTTTCCTTTATTTCTTTAAGTTCTTTTTTTGAGAGAAGACTTTCAGAAGTAATATTTATTAAAACTGGCATTATTTTTCAAAAACCTTTTTTGCAAAAATTAAATAACCTGTATGAGCTACCATTCTATCTTCTGGACGTAATCTTTCTGGATTAGTTTTATAATGCCTTAAAAGTATTTCTACAACTTCTACATCTATAAAAGGATATTTTTCAATTTCTAATAAACACTGAGAAACCTGATTTGCTGTAGGAACGAGAATACCAAGAGGATGTCCTCCTTTTAAAGCTTTCCAGGAAGCTTTAATAAGATTCCATGGTGTTTTTAAATCAAGAAAAACTGCATCAATCTCTTTTTCTTCAAAACTTTCTGAAACTTCTACATTTTTAAAAATAACCCTGTGTAAAATACCGAGTTTTTTTAAATTCCTTTTTGCAACTTCTTGAAACTTAAACTCTTTTTCATAAGAAATTACCTTTCCTTCTTCTCCCACTATATAAGCAAATGCTGAAGTAAGTGCTCCTGAGCCTCCTCCACACTCAAGCACTGTTTTACCAGGACCTATATCAAGTTTGAGTAAAATGTATCCTATATCCTTGGGATATACAATTTGGGTTATTCTTTCTATTTTCATTAAAAAATCATAAATCGCAGGCTTTAAAATATAAAATTTTTCTCCCTTTTTTCCGTAAATAATATCTCCATAATTTTTACCTATCAGATCTTTTAAATTTAGATAATCCTTATGGGTATGAAAGTTATGATCCTTTATTTCTACAAGATAAGATTTTTCATCAGAAGTTAAAAGCAAAACATAATCCCCTTCTTTTAAAGACATCTGTAGTTAGACTTTTAAAAAGGTTTTAAATGCTTTATATGTCATATATAAATCGCCTTTGTGAGCAATTTCAAATGGAGAATGCATAGAAAGTAATGGGGGTCCAACATCAACTATATCCATTCCATAAGAAGCAAAATACTTAGAAACTGTTCCTCCACCACCTTCATCTACTTTTCCCATAGAACAAACCTGATAGACAACCTTATTTTCATCCCAATTTTTAAGAAGCCAAGCTAAAAACTCAACATGAGCTTCATTTGCCATATACTTACCACCATGACCTGTATAACGACTAACTGCTATTCCAAATCCAAGTTTAGCATCATTAAGTTTGTCATGAACCTCTATATAATTAGGATCTATTCCTGCTGTTACATCTGCAGATAAAGCTTTAGTTTTTGTCATTATATTAAAAAAAGTATCTGCTGTTGAAGAAATCCCAGCTTTTTTAAGAAGATTATATATAATTCCTTCAAAAATTCTACTTTTTGCAGAGGTATTACCTTCAGAACCTATTTCTTCTCTATCCATAAATAAAATTAAATTTGTATATTCTGGATCTTCTACTTCTAAAAAGGCTTTTAATGAAGTAAAAGCACAGATTCTATCATCCTGTCCATATCCTCCTACAAAAGCTCTATCAAGTCCAACTTCTCGTGCAGAACCAGCTGGAACTAAATAAAGCTCAGCAGATACAAAGTCTTCTTCTTTTATTCCGTATTTTTTGTAAATAAGTTCTAAAAATTTAAGCTTTATTCTTTTTTTTACTTTTTCATTTTTATCTTCAATAGGAATACCTGCTACCAAAACATTTAACTTCTCTCCTACAATAGCTTCTGAAAGCTTTTTCTCTGCTTGAATTTTTTTTGCTAAATGAGGAAGTAAATCACAAATAGTAAAAACACAGTCCCCTTCTTTCTCACCTATAACTATTTTTATTACTCTTCCATCCTTTTTAGCAACAATTCCATGTAAAGCAAGTGGCATAGCTACCCAGTGGTATTTTTTTATCCCTCCATAATAGTGAGTCTTTAAAAAAGCTAATTCTGTATCCTCAAAAAGAGGATGAAGTTTCAAATCAAGTCTTGGACTATCAATATGACTAACAATAATCCTTAAACCCTCTGTAACCGGTCTTTTACCAATTCTCCAACAAGCTAAAAATTTGTTTCTATAAATAAAATATCCCTTTTTAATATCATTCTCTTTAAAACCTTCTTTCTCCAAAAGCTCTTTTCCAAACTCAACAGTTTCTCTTTCAGTTTTAACTACTGAAAGAAATTCTATATAATCTTTAGCTACTTTTTCTAAAAATTCTTTTTCTTTTTCATCTATTTCTTCATAAACATGTTTAGCTTTATAAGTAAGTTCTTTTTCAATTTCCTCTATTTTCATATTTCCCCCTTTTTATCTTCAAAAATCCAAATTTTAGCAATATATAATATCATTAAACTTGCCTTTAAACAATAATTATAATCTAAAAACAATTAATTTTACTTCTTTCTACAACCAGGAAATTTAATTCTTAGCAGAAATTGAGTAATTATTAATTAAGTAAATTTTATCACTTAAATAATATATTTTTGAATTTTTTCCTAAAAGCTAATTTGTCAAATTTTATCAATTCTAAAAAAGTTTAAACATTGAAATCAAAGTGAAATTCCTTAGACTTTTTATACTTGGAATGAGGGGATTCGAATTGATTTTTCAAAAATACTAAAAATCTTAACTTTTATCTTTAAATACCCTTTCACTCCAACAATCACTCCAACAATCACTCCAACATCAAAAAAATTCACTTAAATACACTTTATTACATTTAAACTAAAAATAAAAAAAGTCAACATGATCTTTAAATTAGAAACAATCTAAAAAGAGGTGAAGAATGATAATTTTTTCTTGCTTTTGGATTAAGAACTTGCTTTTGGATTTAAAAAATTATTTCATCAATTTTGTCAACCCAAAGGCTACAATTTTAGAATTAATGAAAAATAGAACGGGTTGACATATTTTTTCTACATATCAACCTCATCAACCTCATCAACCTCTTACTTTTTTCCCTCATCTTTCAAGAGATAGAAGAGAGTTAACATAATTTTTTTAGCATATTACCTTGTCACGTAGAGGGTTAAATTTAGAAAGAAAAATTTAGAAATATTCCGTAGATATAAGTTCTATTTTTAGGCTCCCACACATAACCAATAGGATTTCCATAGTAAGTTAATGTAGCAGATTCAGATTTAGCTACCCACCAGTATCTTACAAAAGGTTCTATAGAGAATGCAACATTTTTATTTATATTTCTTTTAACCCACAAAGAAAATCTTAAACCATATCCATCAAAAGGATCTTGATCATTTTCAGGATCATTTAATCCTGAAACAACATCACTAAGATAACTTTTTACTTCTCCTTTCCAGAAAATATCATATTCAGCATTTATTCCCCAACTCCATTTTAAATATACTTTTCCTTCTGGTTCACGGATGTAAGATAAGGGAACAGTTAATCGTATTCCAATAGGAGAATACCAGTATCTTACTATTCTTTTATATCCACTCTCTCCTTCTATATCATCTCTCCAATATCTAAAACCGAAGCCTGTAAATAAAGTTATTGCATAGGTTTCTTTTTTTATATCATATCCTATTAAACCACGGACTTGAAGAATAGAATCATCTGTATCTGTTTCTACAGGAACACCTGCCCAAGTAGATCCATCATAATTAAGCTCTCCACCAATCCATTCCAAATTTAATTCACTCATTATATTATAAATTCCATGATAAGTATATTTTCCAGATATTCCATATAAAAAACCATCCCATTCTACATTTGGTTTTGGCTCTTCATAATCCATATATACTATCTCTGGTTTTATCTCAAAAGTATGAGTTGGGAGTATTAAATTGTTATCAAAAGCTTTTACAGAAAATACGGGTAAAACCCATATAT
>QNAZ01000012.1 GCA_003641645.1 Thermodesulfobacteriota bacterium | reverse complement strand
GAAAAAGAAAAACTTAAAAAACAAATTGAAGAAAAATTCTTAAAAGAAGGATTAACCCCGAAAAATTTTGAAGAGATTCTTATAGAATTTAAAGAACGGTATAAAGCTGCCAAAGAACTATTTCAAGGATTGATAAGAGAAGGAATTTTGGTCAAGGTTTCTGAAAAATTAGTTTATCATAAAAAAATATTAGAAGAAATCGAGAAAAAAGTAATAGATTTTTTGATCAAGAATAAAGAAATGACATTATCTGATTTTAGAGCTATTTTAGGTTCTCGTATAAGCAGAAAATATTTAATTCCTTTAGCAGAATATTTGGATAAAAAGAAAATAACCTTAAGGATAGGAGATAAAAGAATTTTAAGAAAGAAATTTAGCTTTTTTTAGAAGTCTTGGATTTCTTTTTAGTTTTTGTTTCTTTGCTTAGTTCATAAAGATTTTTTAATCCTTTAAGGACTACTTTATGAAATCTTTCCGGTTTATATTCTGTAAGAATTTCTATAATGTCATCTATTGTTTCTACAGTATAGATATGGAACTTACCAGCTTTAATATCTTCTAAAATTTCATCATCAAGTAAAATATTGTCAAAATTTTTAGCAGGCACAATAACTCCTTGTTTACCTGTAAAATGAGTAAGTTTACAGACTCTATAAAATCCTTCTATTTTTTCTTTTATTCCTCCTACAGGTTGAACATTACCAAACTGATCTATAGATCCAGTTACTGCTATATCCTGTTTTACAGGAATTTTTGAAATAGCAGAAAGAATAGCCATAAGTTCTGCAGCTGAAGCACTATCTCCTTCTACAAGTTCATAAGCCTGTTCAAAAGTAAGGGTGCAGGATAACTGAAGAGGAAAATCAGAACTGTATTTATTATATAAATAAGAAGAAAGAATAAGAACTCCTTTAGAGTGAATAGGACCACTCATTTCTATTTCTCTTTCTATATTAATTATTCCTTTTGTTCCAGGAAAAACATTAGCTGTAATTCTTGAAGGTTTACCAAAGCTGTAATCTCCAAGAATATATACACTTAAACCATTAATTTGTCCTGGTTTTTTACCTTTTATATCTATTATTATTTTTCCTTCTTTTATAAGTTCTCTAATTTTTTCTTCTATAAGGTTTACTCTAAATATTTTTTCTTTTAAAGCTTGTTTTATCTCTTTTTCAGTAATTATTTCTCCTGAAGAAATAGTATTTGCTTCTCTTAATAAATCTATAATATTTTCTAAAATTATGTTCATTTTTTTTCTATCTCCTGCTTTATAAACAGCGTATTTAAAAACTTCTGATAGACCAGAAGCATCTAAATCTTTTAAATTTTCTTCCTTGATAATTTTTTTAACAATTTTAGGAAAATTTTTTACTACTTGCTCATCAATTTTTATTATTGGATTGAATTCAGCTTTTATTTTAAATAATTCATTAAATTCTTTATCATAAGTACTCAAAAGATAATAAAGATAAGGATCACCTATTAAAAATACTTTTGCTGAAAAAGGAATTGGTTCTGGAAGTAGTCCTATATGAGGAACAGGTATTTCTTCTACCATTCCTCCCATAAGATAAAGTTTTTTATGAAGAAGAGTCCTTTTAAGTAAAACCCAAACATAAGGATTTTTAAGAACTTCCCACAAATCTAAAACTAAATATCCTCCATTAATTTTGTGAAGGGTTCCTGGAGCAAGACTTAAATGATCAGCATAAAGTATTCCCATTTCAGCTTTGTAATTAATTTGTCCAAAAAGTCCTTTTAAAGTCGGAATTCTTTCGTATATTACAGGAGCACCCTGAGTTTCTGTATTATCAATTAGTACATTTACTCTAAAAATATTTAAAGCTCGATTAATACTATTTTGAACCACTACATTACCTTTAGCCTTTTCCCATTCAATAAAAAGGTGAATATTTTTTATAAGTTCCTTTTTTAACTCAGAAATAAATTCTTTCACATTTTCTAATTCTTTAAATTCATTTTCCAATTTTTCGAAAGCTTTATTTACAAGATTAGTAGCTATTTTTTCTCTCAATTTTGTTAAGCTTTCTCCAAAAGAACTATCAAGCTCACGTAATTTTCTCATATATTGTCTAAAAGTTGGTTCAAAGGCATTTAAATTTTTTTGATATTCTTCTCGAATTTGAGGATTTTCTAATAAAGTCTCTTGAGGAACAGGAGTTTCAATTTTAAACATAGGAAGAAGTCTTACACCTTCTGGGCCAAAAAGAACCATCAAATTATATTTTTTAGCTTCTTCTATAAGTTCATTTATTATTTTCTCTTTTTGAGAATCTATATTTTTACTAAGGGAACTAAGTTCTTCTTCGTATTCTTTTCCTTCAAAAGCTTTAAAAGTTTCTCTTTTTAAAAAATCTAAAATTTCTTCTATACGCTCTGCTAATTTTTTTCCATATCCTGCTGGTAAAATAATAGCTTTGGGACGATAAAAATCTTTGAAGTTATTTACATAACAAATATCTGAAGGTCTTTCTTTAAGAGGAGCTATTTCTTGCAGTCTTTTTAAAGTATATCTACTTCTTCCAATTCCATTTGGACCACATACATAAACATTATAACCATCTTTATCAAGTTTTAAAGCTAAATCAAAAGCTTTTTCTAATCTTTCTTGTTGAAGAAAAATTTCTTCTTCTGGATAACTAGAAGTTCCATAAGAAAAATTAAAATCAAGTTTTAATTTCTCAAAATTAAGCTTTTCCCAAGCCATTATGATTAAAATTTTAAAAGAACATTTATAAAAAACAAGGCTTTTTGGTTGCAATTTAAAATAATAAAAGTAAAATTTTATTTTTGTATTATTTTTATTTAAAAGGGAATTTAATTTATGGGAAAAGGTTATGACCTTAGCAGAAAAAATTTTAGCAACCAAATTAAATAGAAAATATGTAGAACCTGGTGAATTAGTGGAAGTCTCAGTTGATTTAACATTGGCTAATGATATTACAGGTCCTTTAGCTATAAAAATTTTTGAGTCTACAAATATTGGAAAAGTTTTTGATCCAGAAAAAATTGTTCTGGTAATGGATCATTTTACTCCAAATAAGGATATAAAAAGTGCTGAACAGGTTAGGACTTGTAGAGAGTTTGCTAAAAAATATAAAATTCGTCATTATTATGAAGGAGGTAATTGCGGTATTGAACATGCTTTACTTCCAGAACTTGGTCTTGTGGGACCAGGAGACATTGTAATAGGAGCAGATAGTCATACTTGTACTTATGGTGCTTTAGGAGCTTTTGCTACAGGAGTTGGTTCGACTGATCTCGCAGGAGCTTGGATTACTGGTAAAACTTGGTTTAAAGTGCCAGAAACTATTAAATTTATTTACTATGGAAAACTTAATCCTTGGGTTACAGGAAAAGATCTTATTCTTTGGACTATAGGAGATATAGGAGTTGATGGAGCATTATATAAAGCTATGGAGTTTACAGGAGAAGTAATAAAAAAACTTTCCATGGCTGAAAGGTTTACTATGGCAAATATGGCTATTGAAGCAGGAGGAAAAGTTGGTTTAATAGAACCAGATAAAAAAACCATAGTTTATATAAAAAATCGTTTTAAAAGAAAACCTATTATTTTAAAAGCTGATAAAAAAGCTAAATATGCAGATATTAAAGAGTATGATGTATCTAAGATAGACTTAGTTGTAGCTTTACCTCATCTTCCTTCTAATGTCAAGTTAGTAAAAGATCTTTCTAATAAAATTTTTATTGATCAAGTAGTAATTGGTTCTTGCACTAATGGTAGAATTGAAGATCTTGCTATAGCTGCTAAAATTTTGAAAAATCGTAAAGTAAATCCTAATCTAAGATGTATTATTATTCCTGCAACACCTAATATTTATTATCAAGCTTTAAAAAAGGGTTACATTAGAGTATTTATTGAAGCTGGAGCTATTATATCTCCTCCAACTTGTGGACCTTGTCTTGGTGGGCATATGGGAATTTTAGCTAAAGGTGAAAAGGCTGTAGCAACTACCAATAGAAATTTTGTAGGAAGAATGGGACATCCTGAAAGTGAAGTGTATCTTGCTGGTCCAGCAGTAGCTGCTGCAAGTGCAGTGCTTGGATATATAGGAACTCCAGAGGAATTGGGGTTGAAAAGGGAGAATTAAAATGAAAAAAATAAAAGGAAAAGCTTGGAAATTTGGAGATAATATAGATACAGATGTAATAATTCCTGCAAGATATTTAAATACTACTGATCCAGAAGAATTAGCTAAACATTGTATGGAAGATATAGATCCAGAATTTTTTAAAAAAATAAACAAAGGCGATATTATTGTTGCTGGGAAAAATTTCGGATGCGGTTCTTCTCGAGAACATGCGCCTATTGCTATAAAAGCATGTGGAATAGCTTGCGTTATTGCAGAAAGTTTTGCAAGAATCTTTTATAGAAATGCTTTTAATACTGGTCTTTTAATTTTAGAATGTCCAGAGGCAGTTAAAAATATTGAAACTGGCGATGAATTAGAGATTTATCCTGAGGAAGGGAAAATAATAAATTTAACAAAAAATAAAACTTATTTTATAAAACCTTTACCTTCTTTTATGAAAAAAATTTTAGAAGATGGTGGTTTGATTCCACATATTATGAAAAAATTTGAAATTGTGCATCAAAAATGAAAATAGAAAAAGATAAAGCAGATATTTATACACTTTGGAATATTGTTAAAACTTTAAGAGGTGAAAATGGTTGTCCATGGGATAAAAAACAGACACCGCAAACCTTAAAAAAATATCTTATAGAAGAAACTTATGAAGTTTTAGAGGCTATTGATAAAGAAGATCCAGAAGAAATAAGAGAAGAATTAGGAGATTTATTATTTCTTCTTATTTTTATTATATACCTTTATGAAGAAAAAAAACTTTTTACTTTAAAAGAGCTTTTTTATTTTACTGCTCAAAAAATGATCAGACGTCATCCTCATGTTTTTGGAAAAGAAGTTGCTAAGAATGCTGAGGAAGTAATATCAAAATGGCTAAAAATTAAAAGGGAAGAAGGAAAAGAGTCTTCAGTTCTTGGTAATATTCCCAAAAGTTTACCAGCTTTGCAAAGAGCTTTTAGATTAGGAGAAAGAGCAGGAAGAGTTGGATTTGACTGGGAAAAAGCAGAAGATGTGCTTGATAAAATCCAAGAAGAAATTGAAGAAATTAAAAATTCATTAAAAATTCCTTCCAAAGAAAAATTAAAAGAAGAAATAGGAGATCTTTTGTTTACTATAGCTAATTTTTCAAGAAAACTTAATATTAATCCTGAAGAAGCTTTAAAAATTTCCTTAAACAAATTTGAAAAACGTTTTAAAATGCTTGAAAAAGAAATAGAAAAAAGAGGTTTGGTTTGGGAAAATCTTAATATTAAAGAGATTGATAAAATATGGGAAGAAATAAAAAGATCTTATGAATCAGACAATTATTGAAGTTAAAAACCTTTTTTTCTCTTATGAACATCATTTAATTTCAGAAGATATTAATTTAAAAGTAGAAAAGGGGGACTATTTAGCTCTTATAGGACCAAATGGAGGTGGTAAAACTACTCTTGTAAGGTGTATTCTTGGTTTTTTAAAACCTATTAAGGGAAAAATATTTCTTTGGGGAGAAGAAATCAAAAACTTTAAAGACTGGTTCAAAATTGGATATGTTCCTCAAAGAGCAGGAGATTTGGTTGACTCTTTAACACCTCTTTCTGTTAAAGATTTTCTTTTAATGCCTTTTAAGTGGTATAAAAAAAATTTCGAAAAAGATTTAAATACAGATTTGATAGAAAAATTTGGAATAAAAGACCTTCTTGATAAAAAATTAGGTGAACTCTCTTATGGACAACTTCAAAGAGCTTATATTGTAAGGGCTCTTATTTTAGATCCAGAACTTTTAATACTTGATGAACCTTCTGTAGGACTGGATTTTTTTACTCAAGAAGTTTTTTATGAAACATTGGAAGAATTTCATAAAAAGGGGCTTACTATAATTTTAATCACTCACGAAACTTGGCTTTTAACTAAATGGATTGATAAAGTCGCCTGCATAAATCAGAAACTTTATTTCCATGGAGATCATGAGAGTTTCTGTGTAATGGCTAAAAAATTAGAATTTTTCTCAGAATATCATAAAATTGAACATACTCATTGGTAAAAATATGAAATTCTTTTTAGATTCTCTTTCTCTTGTAAAATGGGGGGTTTTGTCTGGTATATTACTGGGAATATCTATTTCTTTTACTTCTCCTTTTCTCATTTTAAAAAGAAATGCCCTCTTTCCTCATGCTTTAACTCATGTATATTTTTTAGCTATTATTTTGGCATCTATAGTTTTAAATAAAATACCTTTTTATTTTTCTTTTCCTTTTATAGCTATATTTACCCTTCTTTTTACTTCTTTAATATGGATTCTAAGAAAAAGAGTTAAGTTTTATGAAGATACTTCTACATCTATAGTCACACATTTAGCATTAGGAATAGCTTTAATATTAGCTACTAAAACTTATCAATATGATGCACGAATTCTTTCTTATCTTTTTGGAAGTTTAATTGGAATTACTTATAAAGAGTTTTTTGAAAGTTTTATAACATTTTTCTTTACTTTGGTTATTTTTTATAAGTTTTATCCTTTGTGGATAGCTCAAATTACTGATAAAGAGCTTCCAGGTCTCGATTTTAAACTGGCTAATCTTTTATTTTTAATACTTGTAACTTTTCAGATTATCATAGGAGTAAAATTAATGGGAATTTTGTTAGTTTCAGTTTTGTTTATATTTTCCACTTCCTTTGTTTTACAGTTTACAAAGAATTTTAAATTTTTAATACTAATCACTATTTTACTAAATATTTTAGGAATTTTAGGAGGAACTATAATTTCTATTTTTTGGGATGTTCCATTCTCTGGAGCAGTAGTTATATTTATGAGTTTATATATTTTATTATCCTTTATTTTGAGTTTCTTAAAATGAGATTTATTGATACTCATACACATTTAAATTTTCCAAATTTTAAAGATGATTTAGAAGCTGTAATTAAAAGAGCAAAAGATAATCAGATTTTTCATATTATAGTAGTTGGAATAGATATGCCTACTAATAAAAAAGCTTTGGAGCTTGCAGAGCTTTATCCTGATTTTATATCTTCTGCAATTGGATTTCATCCACATGAAACTCAAAAAATTAAAGAAGAAGATTACAAGTTTTTGGAAGATAATATAGAAAAAATTTGCGCTATAGGAGAAATTGGACTTGATTGGGTTAAACAATATTCTTCTAAAGAGATACAAAATGAACATTTTTTAAGACAATTAGAATTAGCTAAAAAATATAATAAACCTGTAGTTCTTCATTTAAGAGGAGATGAGTTTTTTTGGAAAGAAGTTTTGAATATTTTAAAAGATTATTCAGAATTAAAGCTTCTTTTTCATTGTTATACTTCTGATAAATCTATTGCTTCTAAAATTCTTGACTTAGGAGGTTTTATTTCTATCTCTGGAATAATAACCTTTAAAAAAGCTGAAAATTTAAGAGAAGCTGTTAAATTTATTCCTATAGATAGACTTATGTTAGAAACTGATAGTCCTTTTTTAGCTCCGCATCCTATGAGAGGAAAGAGAAACGAACCTGCTTTTTTAATATATATAGCTCGCAAAATAGCGGAGATAAAAAATTGTGATTTAGAAGAAATTGCTGAAAAAACTACAGAAAATGCTATAAAATATTTTAACCTAAAAATTTAAGGAGGTCTTTTTTGATGAGATTAAAGAGAACTCTTTACATAGGAGAGCTTAATAATAACTTTATAGGTAAAGAGGTTATAGTTTCAGGATGGGTTTTAAGAAGAAGGGATCATGGAGGAGTTATATTTATAGATTTAAGAGATAGAACAGGTCTTTTGCAGATAGTTTTTGAAGAAGGTATTGATCCAAAAATACATGATTTAGCAGATTCTATAAGAATAGAATATGTAATAAGTGTAAAAGGTTTAATAAGGAAAAGACCTCCTGGGATGGAAAATCCTAAAATACCCACAGGAGAAATTGAACTTGTTGCTACAGATGTTGAAATTTTAAATACTTCAAAAACTCCACCCTTCCCTATGGATGAAGATCTTTCTGAAGTTTCAGAAGCAATTCGTTTAAAATATCGTTATTTAGAAATGAGGGCTTTGAATGGTCTTAATCCATTTATTTTTAGACATAAAGTAAATCAAACTATTAGAAAATTTTTAGATAACAAAGGGTTTTTAGAAATAGAGACACCATTTTTAACTAAAAGCACACCTGAAGGAGCCAGAGATTATTTAGTTCCAAGTAGACTTTACCCAGGAAAATTTTATGCCCTACCCCAATCTCCGCAACTTTTTAAACAAATTCTTATGATTGCAGGAATAGATAAATACTATCAGATAGTAAAGTGTTTTAGAGATGAAGACTTAAGAGCAGATCGACAACCAGAATTTACTCAACTTGATATTGAAATGGCTTTTGTAGATGAAAATGATATAATGAATACAATAGAAGAACTTCTGGCTTATCTTTTTAAAGAAACTTTAAACATTACTTTAGAAACTCCTTTTCCCAAACTTTCTTATGAAACTGCATTAAGAGATTATGGAACAGATAGACCTGATATTAGATTTGATATGAAATTAAAAGATCTTTCTTATTTATTTAAAGATACTTCTTTTAAAGTTTTTAGAAATACTTTAGAATCAGGTGGTATAATTAAAGGTCTTAAAGCACCTGCTAATTTTTCAAGAAAAGAACTTGATGATTTAACTAAATTTGCTCAGGAATTAGGAGCAAAAGGTCTTGCTTGGATAAAATATGATAAAAATGCAAATTCTTTTGAAAAAAAATGGAGCTCTCCAATTGTTAAGTTTTTTGAAAAATCAGTTTTAGAAAAATTAGAAGAAATTTTTAATCCTTTAGAGGAATTTGCTACTTTCTTTTTTGTAGCAGATAAGGAAGATATTGTGAATTTTATATTATCTGAATTGAGAAATCATTTAGCCAAAAAATTAGGACTTATTCCAGAGAATAAGTTTAGTTTTGTATGGATAATAGATTTTCCATTATTTGAATGGGATGAAGAAGAAAATCGGTTAGTTTCTGTGCATCACCCTTTTACTCATCCTAAGGAAGAAGATATTTCTTTTCTTGAGACAGATCCTTTAAAGGTTAAATCAAGAGCTTATGATATTGTGCTAAATGGAGTAGAGATAGGAGGAGGAAGTATTCGTATCCATAAACGAGAACTTCAAGAAAAAATTTTTAAACTTTTAAATATAAGTCCTGAAGAAGCTCAAGAAAAATTTGGATTTTTACTTACAGCTTTAGAATATGGTGCTCCTCCTCATGGAGGTATTGCTTTTGGGCTTGATCGCTTAATTATGCTTATGCTTGGCAAAAAAAGTATAAGAGAGGTTATCCCCTTTCCCAAAACTCAAAGAGCTCAATGTTTACTTACAGGTGCTCCATCTGAAGTAAGAATTGAACAAATTTTAGAACTACATCTTCTACCAGGTTGGGAAAAGAAAAAAGAAAAATCTTAAAATGGAATTCTTTCTTGAAGCATCTTTAAAGGGTTTAAATAAATGGCTTAGATTTTTAGGATATAAAACTGAAATTTGTGAAGGAAAAATAACAAAAGAAGAAGTCTTTAAACATAAAGACAAATTTTTTCTTATTACCAGTCCTAAAACTGCAGAAATTCTTGAAAAAGCAGGAATAAAATATTTACTTCTACCAAGAGATACTCTAAAAGCACAGTTTAAAATGCTTATAAACAAATTAAATCTGAATACTGAGCTTAAACTTAATATATGCAGTATTTGTGGAAAAGAATTGGTTCCAGTTAAAAAGGAAGCTTTTAAGGATTTAATCCCTCCGAAGGTATATCAATTTTATGATGAATTTAATTATTGTCCTCGGTGCAAGAAGCTTTATTGGCAGGGAGATCATATAAAAAGGTTAGAAGAAAGATTAAAAAGTCTGGTTGAAAAATGAAAACCAAGGAAAAAGAATTGGCACAATTAAATGAAAAAATAAAAAAATGTAAAAAATGCAAATTGTGGAAAATGAGAAATAATGTTGTTCCGGGAGAAGGACCTTCTAATGCAAAAGTTATGATTATAGGACAGGCTCCTGGTGTTCAAGAAGATAAAACAGGGAGACCCTTTGTTGGTCCTGCAGGAAAATTTTTGAACTATCTTCTTAAATTAGCAGGTCTAAATAGAAAAGAAATTTTTATAACCTCTCCTTTAAAATGTCTTCCTCAACCACCAGTTAATAGAAAACCTAAAAAAGAGGAAATTGAAGCTTGTTTTCCTTGGCTAAAGAAACAAATTGAAATTATTAATCCAGAAATATTTATTTTATTAGGTGAAGTGGCCTTTTCAGTATTTTTCCCTAATAAAAAGCTAAAAGATTTTAGAGGAAAGTGGATAGAAGAAGAAAATAGGAAATTTTTTGTTACCTACCATCCAGCAGCTGGTATAAGATTTCCAGAAATTAAAAAAATTTTAGAGGAAGATTTTAGAAAATTAAAAGAATTAACTTTTTAACTTTTTCAGTAAAAGCTCGAGGATTTTTCTTGCATCACATATTAAAGCCAGATTCGCCATTTTAACAAGTGGGGCTTCTTTATCTATATTTATTGCAACTATAAACTCGGAGTTTTCCATTCCAACTGTATGCTGTAGAGCTCCAGAAATACCAAAACCGATATAAACCTTTGGTTTAACAGTAACTCCACTCACCCCTATCATTCTTTCTTCTTCTACCCAACCTTCATAGCATACTGGACGAGTTGCTCCAACTTCAGCTCCTAAAATTTCTGCAAGCTCAAAAAGTTTTTGGAAGGTTTCTTTATTTTTAAGTCCCCTGCCTCCTGAAACCACTACTTTAGCTGTAGAGAGTTTGGTAGGTTTTTTCTTAGAAGGAATGAAATTTCTTATTTTTAGTTTGCTACTCCAGGAAAAATTTTCTGGAAAGATTATTTCTTTCATTAAAGGTTCTTCTTTTCCATATTTTATATTAAAAACTCCCAAAGATATGGTAGCCATAACAGGAAAACTTTTAGACACAAGTTTAGCAATTATGTTTTCTCCATATGTTGGTCTTGACATTACAATTTGATTATCTTTTACTTCTAAATAATTAACATGAGCACACAGCCCTACTTTTAATGCTCCTGCAATTCTTGGTGCTAAAGACATTCCTATTTTTGTTGCAGGGAAAAAAAATCCATAAGGTTGAGATGATTTAATTATTTGGGTAAGAACCTCAGTGTAAAGATCATCTTTAAAATCTTTTAATTCAGAATTTATAACAAACCAAACTTCATCAGCTAAGGATTTTTTAATTTCTTTTAAATTCTTGATATTTTTAAAAGAGTCTATCAAACAAACCAGAATAAG
>QNAZ01000011.1 GCA_003641645.1 Thermodesulfobacteriota bacterium | reverse complement strand
TCCTTATACTTTGGAAATAAGAGTAAAAGAAAGAGAACCTCTGGCTATTGTTACTAAAAATAATAAAAAATACTTGATAGATAAAAATGGAGTCATTATAGATACTATTTTACCTGAAGATTATCAATTCTATCCTGTGGTTGAATTCAAAAATAAAGAATTTAAAAATAAATTCTTAAATTTTTTAGTATGGTTAAAAACTCACAAAAATTATTTACCTGTTTATGAAAATTTAGCAAAGATTGTATTAGATGAAAATAAAATAATTTTTACTACTAAAAACAATATAAAAATTTATTTTCCTCTTATTTCAGAGAAAGACTGGACTTATTTTTATAAAAATTTGGACAAAATAATGGCTTATTTATATGAAAAAGAGCTAATTGAAAAAGTAGAATTAATAAGATTAGATTATCCATTAGGTTCTGCATTGATAAAGTTTAGGGGTTAATTCATGGTAAAGGAAAAAGGAATCCTGGTTGTAGATGTTGGGACTACTAAAATATGTGCTCTTATAGGGGAAGAAAAAGAAGAAAAATTATGGGTTACAGGAATGGGAATAGCTCCTTCAAGGGGTCTTAAGAAAGGAAATATAATAAATATAGATGAAGCTACTCAAAGTATTAAAAATGCTATAGAAAAAGCTCAATCTCAAGCTAAGGTTATTATAGATAGTGTCTATACAAGTATAGCAGGAAGTCATATTAAAACTATACCTGGTTCAGGAGTAGTAGCTTTAAAAGAAAAAATAGTTACTCCTTCAGAAGTAGAAGAGGTTCTTTATTCTGCTCAAGCAGTTGAGCTTCCTCAGGATAGAGTCATTTTACATGTAATCCCTCAAGAATTTATAGTTGACCAAAATAGAGGGATATTACAACCTGTAGGAATGACTGGAGTAAGATTGGAAACTCATGTTCAGCTAATTACCTGTAATCGTTCTAATCTTCAAAATCTATTAAGATGTTTTGAAAATTTGGGTTTAGAAGTAGATGGAGTTATTTTCCAAGGTTTAGCTTCAGGTGATGGTGTTTTAACTCCAGAAGAAAAAGAATTAGGAGTTATTCTCATTGATTTTGGTGGTGGAACAACAGATGTAGTAGTTTATTGGGATAATGTTTTAAGATATGTATTTTCTCTTCCTGTTGGTGGAGAACTTCTTACTAATGATTTAGCAATAGGTTTAAGAACATCAAGGAAAGAAGCAGAGAAATTAAAAATTAAAAATGGAGTTTGCTTAAGGGAACTTGTAGAAGATGATGATTTTATTGAAGTTGTTGGAATAGGGAATCGTCCTCCTAAAAAAATAAATAAAAAAGTGTTGGCAGAAATATTAGAATTAAGAATAAAAGAGCTTTTTGAAATTATTGAAAAAGAACTACAAGAGCGGGTATTTGAAGAAGAAGAAATTTTAGATATTAAATCAAAAATAGGTAGTGGAGTGGTAATAACCGGTGGATCAGCTTTACTTCCTGGAATTATTTACTTAGCTGATCAAACATTTGAGCTTCCAACAAGAATTGGTTATCCTTTGCAACTTGCTGGTCTTACTGAAGAGATATATCATCCTCAATTTGCTACTTCAGTAGGAATGCTTTTTTATGTTTACAATTTAAGAAAAAATATAAAAGAAGAAAAAAAAGGAGGAATAATTGAAAAATTAAAACGAAGTTTTTTAAAGTTTATAAAAGGGGGATAAATTATGGGAATTTCTTTTGAATTAATAGATGAAGAAACAAAGGTTCAACCTAATATAAAAGTAATAGGAGTTGGAGGAGCAGGAGGAAATGCAGTAGCAAATATGATTAAAAACAAGTTACAAGGAGTTGAGTTTATAGTAGCGAATACAGATTATAGAGTTTTAGAGCTTAATCCTGCTCCTTTAAAAATTCAATTAGGCAAAAAATTAACCAAAGGCTGGGGAGCTGGTGGAAAACCTGAAATTGGTAAACAGGCAGCTGAAGAAAGTGAAAAAGAAATAAGAGATATGCTAAAGGATGCAGATATGGTCTTTATTGCAGCAGGTATGGGAGGAGGAACAGGGACAGGTGCTTCTCCTGTAATAGCTAATATTTGTAAAGATTTAGGAATTTTAACTATTGCTATAGTTACCAAACCTTTTTCTTTTGAAGGAAGATTTAAAATGAAAATAGCTGAACAAGGACTGGATGAATTAAAAAAATTTGTAGATACTCTTATCACTATTCCAAATGATAAACTCCTTTTAGGTTCTCCTGAGGAACGAGTTGCAGATATGTTTAAAAAAGCAGATGATGTATTATATTATGCAGTAAAAGGAATATCTGATTTAATTCTTTTTCCTGGATATATAAACCGTGATTTTGCAGATGTTAAAGTATTGATGAGTGAAAGTGGAGGCACTGCTCTAATGGGTATGGGAGAAGCAAGAGGAGAAGGTAGAGCAGAAACAGCAACACAGATGGCACTTTATAGCCCTCTTTTGGAAGATATTTCAATTTCTGGTGCTAAAGGAGCTTTATTAAATATAAGTGTTCATCCTGATACTTTCACCATTCATGAAATACAAATAATTACTGGAACAATTGCTAAGGAATTACATCCTGATGCTAAATTTTATTGGGGTGTTGTTTTTGATGAAACTTTGGAGGATTTATTAAGAGTTACTTTCTTAGCTACAGGTCTTGAAAAAACTCAAGAAAAAGAAAAAGTAATACAAATGGATAAAGAAGTAAAGAGAAAAGAAGAAAGACAAAAAAAGAGTGTTTTTAATTTATTTGATGAAGAAATTTTAGATATTCCAACCTTCCTCAGAAGAAATGCTGATTAATGAGGGGGGTGATAACATGATTGAACTTGCTACTTTTGAAGATCCTGTAAAAAAACAGCCTTTAAAATTAGTTTTATTTGATATTGATGAAGTCCAAAGACCTCCTTTTCAAAGAGATATCTCTGAAAGCCTAAAAAAACACCTGGAGATGGCAATAGAAAAACTTGGATTTTTAACTCCTGTAGTAGTTGTCCCAAAAGATGGAAAATATTATGTAATTGATGGAATGCACAGGCTTGAAGCTATGAGAGATCTTGGAGCAAAAGAAATTCTGGGTATCTTAGTTGATGAAAGTCTTTATCATTATATTCTTGAGTTTAATACAGAAAAACCACCTAATGTTAAAGAAAAATCCAAACAGACCTATAGATTATATCAGGACTTATTAAAACATGATCCTAATATAATTGAAGGAGATTTATTCACTTATTTTAAAGATCCAGTATTTATTACTTTTGGATTTGCTATAGAGGAGTTTGATCCTCGATTTCCGGCAAGTTTTTATGAAAGCTTTGTATCTAAAATTGACAATTTTTTAGAGTTACCTTTAAGTGAGTCTTCTGAAGAAAGAAGAAGAAGAGCTGAAGCCTTAGTAGATCTGAATAGAGTAGTGAATGAAAAATATGCTGAATTAGGATGGGAAAATGCTTTAATGAAAGGAGAAATAGTAAGAAAATCTGTGCAAAAAGCTTATGGTATAAGAGTAAGAACAATTGAAGAAGAATTTTATACTGCTGTAGAAAGAGTAAAAGATGCTTGTCAAAGCTTAACACCTGCAGATTTTGGAGAAGCAAGATAATGGATGCTTCTTATAAGCCTATTTTAAGATATTTAGATGTTATTCCTGCTAAACATCAAGGAAAACCTGTTTTTCTCTTAAGAGATCCTATTGGGATAATTGAAGAACTGGTTGTTGTGCCTCAAAATATAATATTTTTGCTTTCTTTAATGGATGGGAAACATGATCTTAGAGATCTTCAGGCAGAGGCTACAAAAAAATTTGGAGAAATTGTTCCTTTAGAAGAAATTACTAAAATTGTGGAATTTCTTGATGAAAAAGGTCTTCTATGGAGTAAAACTTTTGAAGAAATAAAAAATAAGGCTTATAAAAAATGGCTCTCTTTACCTTTAAGACCTATGGCTTATGCTAATCAAGCTTATCCTTTATCCCCTTCAGAAGCTAAATTTTTTGTAGAGGATATCTTAAAATTATGTAATCCTGATTCATCAAAGGTTCCTAAAATTCTGATTGTTCCACATATTGATATAAGAGTTGGAGCTAAAGCTTTTGCTGAAAGTTATAACAGATTTAAAATACCCTCTGGCTCAAGAGTAATAATTTTAGGAGTGGGACACCATTTAGATCTTCCTTGGTCTGTTCTTACTAAAGATATAGCTACACCTTTTGGAGTAATAAAAAATGATAGAGGTGGTTTATTATATCTTACTAAGTCTAAAAAACTTAATCTTTTTCCTAATCATATAGTTCATAAATTGGAACATTCTATTGAATTTCAAACCCTATTCTTACATTATTTATTAAAAGATGAATTTGTAATACTCCCTTTTTTAGTAGGTCCTTTAATTACATTTCTCGAGAATAAAAACAAGCAATTAGTGGAAAAATTTGTTGAGGGTCTTTCTGAATTAATAGATGAGAGAACTTATATTGTCTTAGGTATAGATTTTTGTCATTTAGGTCCAAGATATGGAGATCCTTTTGAAGTTTCTGATGCTCATATTAAAAAAGCATTGGAAACAGATAAATATTTAATAGAATTAACTTTTAATGGCTCATCTGAGGAATTTTTAAATAAGGCAAAAGATTTAGCTTCTATGAAAATATGTGGGCTTTCTTGTTTATATTTGATTAATCTTCTTTTAAGCAAAGCTGAAATTAAAGGAGATTATCAAATTTTTTATCAGGATGCCCTTCCCTTTGGAAAAGGTTCTATAGTTTCTGTAGTTTCTGCAGGATATTATTTCTAATTTTTGATCTTCAAATTTTTAAAAAGTTCTTCTATTTTTTGAGGATCTTTCTTTCCTGGATAAAGTTCTACTCCAGATGCTATATCAATAGCATAGGGAGAAACCTCTTTTATAGCTTCTAAAATGTTTTGAGAATCTATTCCACCTGCTAAAAAAACTTTATATCCTAAGGAGACAACTTTTTTAGCAATATCCCAATTAAAAGTTTTCCCAGTGCCACCAGGAATTCCTTTTACATAAGTATCAAGTAAAATACCATAAGCATCTTTCCAAAAAGATAATTTCTCAAAATTCAATTTATTTTCTTTTACTTTAAAAGCTTTTATAACTCTCTCCAATCCAATTTTTTTAGCAAACTCAGGAGTTTCTTCTCCATGAAGTTGAATAAGATCTGCTCCATAATTAAGTGCTTCTCTGACCTCTTCATAAGTAGGATTTACAAAAACTACCACCTTTTTGGCTTTCTTTACTAAAGAAAGAAGTTCTTTTAATTTTTCTTTTACATATCTCGGGGACTTAGGATACATTATAAATCCTATATAATCTACTGGAAATTTATTTAAAAACTCTACATCCTTTTCTTCTTTAAGCCCACAGATTTTAATTTTGACCATCAGAATTTTACGATTTTCTATCAAAATAAATATTTTTACCTTTTACACTTAAAGGAATACCTATCATTATTTGACCAGGCAAAAAATTGAGTCTTTTTGCTGCAACCCCTATAGTATACATTACTCTGTTATCTACACATAAATCCTTAGCCTTAGCCACTGCAGATCCTATAGCTATTCCCATATCTAAAAGTTTCATAGCACAAACTGGTCCATCTAAATCTAAATTAGATTTAGGATGCTTTAAAATAGTATCACAATTAAATCCACATGCTCCACAATTTAATCCTAAAGGTTTTGTAAAATTAACAGAAATTAAAATTATTGCTTCAGAATTTCTTACATTTTCAGCATCTCTTTTAAAAAATTTAAAAGCCTTTCCTTTTTCATCTGCTATTTTTTCCATCTCTTGAGCTAATTTTTCTTTTTCTTCTTGCTCTGTTATAAGAGCGAAAATAAGATCATCTACACCTTTTGCTTTGGGAGCTGTTCTTGCTGCAACTAAAATTTCTTTAGCTAAATTTTCAACTATTTCTTTTTCAGGGTTGATTTTCATGTTCACCTCCTGAAGGTTTTATATTTGGTTCTGAAATCTTCTCTTTCTTTACTCGTCTTAACTCAAGCTGATATTTAATAATTTGCCCAAGAAATAAAATCATACCTGCAAGTAATCCCAAAATAAAACTTATAATAATTACTAAAGCTAATGGAATATTTTCTAATGTCATTCCAGGAAAAAGATGAACCTGAACTCTTGGCTCAATATTAAAAACTACAAAAAATACTATTAACAAAGTAATAATAATCCATATAATTAATCTAAAAATCATTTTATTTTTTAACCTCCTTTAATTTCTTTTAATTCTTTTAATAGCTCTTTAATTCTTTCTAAAGGTATAGTATATTTTGTCCTGCAAAAATGACAAGTTACCTCAACAGATTCTTTCTTTTTTATAAAGTCTTCCAATTCCTTTTCTCCTAAAGCAATAAGCATATTTTCTACTCTCTCTTTACTACAGGTGCATTTATATCGAAGTTCTCTTTTTTCAAGAATTTTTATATTAGAAAAAAGCATTTCTAAAATTTCTTCTGGGGTTTTATTTTGTGATAAAAGGGTTGTAATAAGTGGGAAATTTTTTAATTTTTCTTCAAGTTCTGCTATTTCTTTATCTTGTGCCTCTGGTAATTTTTGAATCAAAAATCCTCCTGCTGCAAGTATGCTTCCATCTGTATTTACCAAAACTCCTAAAGAAACAGCTGAAGGGATCTGTTCTGAGACAGTCAGATAATAAGCTAAGTCTTCTGCAATCTCCCCAGAAATTAATTTAATTGAACTTTGATAAACTTCTTTTAATCCTAAATCTTTAACTACAGAAATAAATCCGTTTTTGCCAACTGCTTCTCCAACAGGCAATTTTTTATTTTTAATTTTTAAATATACATTAGGATTTCGCACTGTTCCTCTCAAATCTCCTTGATAATTTCCTTCTGCTAATATTTCACCTAAGGGACCACCTCCATTTATTTGAAGAAGTATTTTTCCTGTTTTAAGGTCTGCTGAAAGGAGAGCAACCCCTGCAAGAGCTCTACCAAGAGCTGCTGAAGCAACAGGACTTAGACCTTGAATTTTCCTAACAGTTTCAACCACATCTTTGCATTCTACAGCAAAGGCTCTAAAATTTTTATTAACTGGTAGTGCTCTAACTACATAAGCCATTTTTTAAATCCTTTAATTCTTTTATTATTTTTAAAGCTGACCTTGGATCTATGAGATTAGCAGTGCCAATTTGAAAAGCCTTTGCTCCACAAAGTAGATATTCTAATGCATCTTTCCCAGAAATTATACCTCCACAACCTATAACAGGAATTTTTATTTTTTTAGAAATCTCGTAAACCAAACGTAAAGTAAGTGGTTTTATTGCAGGACCTGAAAGTCCACCTTGTAAAATTTTCAAAGGTTTAATATTCAAAACTGCTAAAGCTGGATAGGTATTAGCAACAACTATAGCATCTGCTTCTGCTTTCTCACAGATTTTAGCTATTTCATAAACTGGTCCCATAGGAGATAGCTTTACTGCTAAAAAATTTCCCCAGATTTTTCTCATTTCTTTCACCAATTCTAAAACAGTTTTAGGATCAGAAGAAAAAGCAAGCCCTCCTTTTTTAACATTAGGACATGAAATATTAAGTTCCAAACCAGCTATTTTTTCTTCTTTTAACTCCTCTGCAAGTTCTATAAAATCTTCTATTTTTTCTCCATGAAGATTAACAATAATAGGAACTTTATAACTTTTAAGCTTGGGAAGATAGGTTTTTTTAAATTCTTTTATTCCTGGATTTTCAAGTCCAATAGAATTTATAAGTCCGCTTGGAGTTTCAAAAAGTCTTGGAGGAGGATTTCCTTCTTTTGGATTAATAGAAATTCCTTTACTTACCAGAGCTCCTATATTTTCTCTAATCTCTTTAGGTGTTAAAAATTTATTTAAATTTTCTCCCAAACCCCAGGTGCCAGAGGCAAGCATTAAAGGAGTTTTTAATTTTAGATTTTTTAACTTAACTGAGAAATTCAAATTCTATTTCCTCTGCTAAAAAAGTAGGTCCATCTATACAAAGATGTGCATAATTTCCTTTTTTTAAAGGAACTACACATCCTTTACAAAAACCTATTCCACAGGCTAAAAATGTTTCCATAACTAAATAGGTTTTAATTCTATATTTTTCTCCTATTTCTGCTATTTTTTTTAGCATCTTTTTTGGACCACAAGCTAAAACTGGTTTAGGATTTTTCTTAAGTTCCATTTCCACTATATCAGTAATAAAACCTTTATATCCTTTTGAACCGTCATCTGTAGCAACTTCTATAGGTATATTAAAGTTTTTCAAAAAAGACAATCTCACCAATTCAGTTCTGGTTCTGGCACCATAAAAAATCTTTTCAGGAGGATAAAATTTTCTTTTTTTCATACTTTTTTGTAAAAGAAAACCAAAACCTGCAATTCCTATTCCCCCAGCACAAATTAAATAATTTTTTAATCTGGGAAATGGCTTTCCCAAAGGTCCCAAAAATTCAATAATTTCCCCCTTTTTAATTTTGCTTAAAGCTTTTGTCCCCTTCCCTACTACTTGATAAAGAATATAAACTGTATTTTCTTTTAGTGCATGAATAGTAAATGGTCTTGGAATAAGAGGATCCATTCTTTCATTAATTTTTATTTTTAAAAATTGCCCAGGTTGAAAACTCTTTAAAATGCTTTTAGAAGCTTCTATACCTAATAAATAAATACTTTCTGATTCTTTCTGATTTAAAACAACTTTACCTTTGAACATATTTAAAAAATATTTTTAAGAAAAGTTAAAGATTCGTATTTCCGAAACTCTTTTCTCAATTCTTGTAAAAGATCTCTAAAAGTAAGATTATCTTTAACAGGTGTTCTATATAAAGTCCCTACCCATTTTTTCAATTCTTTCTCTTCTGGTAAAATGGGAAGGTCATCTACATCTACTGTATTTAAAAGATAATTAGGAACTTCTTCTATTAATCCTTTTTTATATTGATATAAAAATTTTAACAAATCAAGCATATTTCCATACAAACCACCAAGATCAATATTTTCAACAAGTTGCAAAGCGATTGTGCTTATCTTAAAAAGAAAAGGAGGAAGTTCAGCAAAACCTTTTTCACAAGGTATAATGGAAGCTGTAAGACGACACATAAGAGGTCTTCTTTCATAAATTTTACATAAATTTTCTTGGGTTAAAAATGGACAAGGATTTACTGATTCATAAATTTCTTCCTCTAAAGATGGTTCTAAACCTTCTTTATAGCAAAGTATAATTTGATTATGAGTAAGTTTTGGACGAACATATTTTTCAATTAATAAAAGCTTTTTCAAATCTTCTTCTGAAAGTATCTCTAAAATGTAATAAGCCTCGATTGAAGTAGCAAAAATTCTCTGTGTGCAACAAAGACTACATTTTGGTTTACATGCTAAAGGATAATTTTTATAAGTATTATCTACATAATGGTATAATATCTTTAGAAGTTCTTTTTTTTCAGTAAGAGCAAAATCTAAAACTATATTAATTTTAAACCCTCTTTATAAAAAATTTTAACTTTTCTAAAATTTCAAGAACTTTTAAAAATGTCAAGAGTGATTTTCTAATTTCAATCCATTCTCATTTTATAACCATTTTAAACTATACCACTTCCGAAGTGTGATAATTTAGAATGGTTATAATTTAAAAATTTTAAAAAATTTAGAAAAAAACATATAGGTCTCTTCAGGACCTAAAAGTTTACAAATGCCAATAAAAATTAATGCGCCTAAAGGAACACCAAAAAGAATTTTAAGAATATAATGTAAAATAAATATGTCCAAGATTTTTAATATTCCAATTAGTCCTAAACTTGCAAAAATTAAAGTAAGAAAACATCTTAATATAAATCTAAAATCAAAAGTTCCCAGCTTATAAAGAGCCATAAAGAATAAGAAAAAAGCTTGAGTAACAAGAGATAGACTTGTTCCTAAAGCTACTCCATTTATTCCTAATTTTTTTATTGTTAAAAGAATAACTGTTATATTTGTAACAACTGCTATTATACTTCCAAAGGCTGGAATTATTGTCTTTCCTAAGGAATAAAATAAGGGAACTGCTGTTTTCGAAATCCCATAAAAGGGTAATCCCAAGGATAGAATTTCTAAAATACCTGCAGTTTTTAAAGTATCATAAAAAGTAAATTTTCCTCTCTCAAAAAGGACTTTTATTAAAGGATGTGAGAGCATAAAAAGACCAATAGCTGAAGGGATAGATAAACTTAGTGAAACAATTAAAGCTCTGGAAAAAGTATCTTTAGCCATTATAAAATCTTTTCTTGCAATCTGTCTTGATAATTCAGGTAAAAGTGCCTGAGAAAGTCCTATTCCAAAAAGTCCAAGTGGAACATACATAATTCTAAAAGCATAAGAATACCAGGATACTGCACCTTCTCCACAGGAAGTAGCAAAAAAGGTATTAATAAATATATTTATCTGAACCACAGAGAGTCCCAAAATAATAGGAAAAACAAGTCTTAAAACCTCTTTAAATTGTTCATTTTTAAAATCAGGAGAAAAAGAAAAAGAAAATCCTTTCTTTTTAATTATAGGATACTGAAAGATAACTTGAAATAAACCTCCTAAGGTAACCCCTACAGCCATAGCATAGATAGGATTCATATTACTTTTCACTAATAAGTAATAGCCAGTAACTCCTATAACAATAAAACTCAGATTAAAAAGACCCGAAGATAAAGCAGGAAGAAAAAATATTCTAAAAGAATTTAACATTCCTGCTAAAATAGAAGCTAAACTTATAAATAACAAAAAAGGCATCATTATTTGAGTAAGATTTGTGGTAAGAGTAAATTTATAAAGATCTTTTTTAAACTCTGGAGCAATAAGAGAAACTATAGAATCCGCAAAAAATATTCCTAAAAGAACTACAACTATAAGGATAATTAAAAAATTTGAAATAAGGGTTTGAGCAATTTTGAAACTTTTTTCTTTACCTTCCTTTTCAAGATTTGAGCTAAAAACTTTTACAAAAGCTGAACCAAGAGCACCTTCTGCAAAAAGATCTCTCAAAAGATTAGGAATTCTATATCCCACTACAAAGGCATCCATACTTTTTCCTGCTCCAAAGAAATAAGCTAACACCTGTTCTCTTACAAGCCCAAGAATTCTACTTATGAAAACTGCAATTGTTACTGATGTAGCAGATTTAGTTACACTTTCAATTTTTTTCATTTTCTCTTGGCAAAAAATATTAATAGATTTATTATAATAAAATACCTTTTTAAACCAAGTTACATTTGGAGGTGGGTTTTATGCCTATTAGCACCATTGAAGAGGCTTTGGAAGATTTCAAAAAAGGAAAAATGATAATTGTTGTTGATGATGAAGATAGAGAAAATGAAGGAGATTTAGTATTACCTGCAGAAAAGGTAACTCCTGAAGCTATAAATTTTATGGCGAAATATGGAAGAGGTCTTATTTGTTTAGCTATAACTTCAGAAATAGCAGAAAGATTGCAGCTTTCTCTACAACCAAGAAGAGGGGTTGATCCTTATAGCACTGCTTTTACAGTTTCCATAGATGCTCGTCATGGAATAACTACTGGTATTTCAGCTTATGATAGAGCTTATACCATTAAACTTGTAATTGATGAAAATAG
>QNAZ01000010.1 GCA_003641645.1 Thermodesulfobacteriota bacterium | reverse complement strand
TTTGGTTCTTTACCATTTATTTTTAAAATCTTATCATTTACTTTTAAACCTGCTATTTTAGCTGGAAGATTAGGATGAACATACCATACTGTTGGCTTATCATTAAGAAGGTATTTTTCTCTTAATAGCTTTACATCTTCTTTTTTATACATCTTTTTATCATGGATTTCAAAACCATAGATTGGTCTAAGATTATTCTTACAAAAAGGGACCGCACCAATAAGAAGATTATACCAAACATTATTTAATCTTTCTTTTCTTTCAAAATAGGTAAAAAGGGCTAACTTTCTTTGTTTTAATCTTTCTGCCTCTATTGCTTCTTTAGGAACTTCTGGAACTTCCTTTAAAGTCGGAGCACAACGAAAAATGAAAACTACTAAGATAATGAAAATTAATCTAATTAGACTTATTCTTTCCCTTAGCTTTTTCATAGCTTAGCTATGAAAAAGGAAAGTGTGGAACAAATCCATACTTAGCATAAATCTTTTGAGCTTCAGAAGATTTTATAAATTCCAAAAATTTTTTAGCATTTTCTGGATGTGGTGCATTAGTAAGGGCTGTAATGTAATAATTTACTTTGTCTCTTTGATCCAGTTCTTCTCCTGGATCAACCATTTCAACAGGTAATCCCTGATTTTGGGCATGTATTACTTCAGTTGCCCAAACTGGTCCAACATCAACTGTTCTTTTTACAATTCTTAAAGGTGTTTCTCTATGATGAACTAATGTAAAAATAGTTGTCCCTTCTGCTCTTTTTTCTTCCATAATTCTATGAACAAGCTCTTCTCCTCCTGCTTTTTTATACATTTCTACAATATAGCGAGTTATATCTTCAAGTGGTCCTGGTTGAGAAATTCTGATATTCTCTTGAGCAAGATCAGTTACATTTTTTATTCCAGCTGGATTACCCTTTGGAACCATTAATACAATACGGTTATGTAAGTAAATAAAATAATCTTTCACTAATCCTTTTTTACCAAGCTCTTGCATTGCTGATTCACTAACAGCTGTATAAATATCTGGTGTAACTTTAATTTCCATATCTCCAAAACGAGCTCCACCTGCAAGAATTTGCTTAAGCTCAAGTCCAGGAGGTAAAGTTTCATAAAAAATCTTTTTTACTTCAGGATAAACTTTTTGAAAAGCCTCAAGTAATTCTTCCATCACCATAAATTGATTACCTGCCATAAACAAAATTAAATCTGCCTCATTTAGATATTCTAAATTGTGTAAATCATCTTTGTAATTTACAGGTATTTCAGGAAGTTCTACCTTCATAATTAGACTCCTTTTTACAAATTTTTGATTATATATTTATATAATTTTTAATTAACATAAAGTCAAGAAAAATATGAAAAGTAAGTTTAAAATTTTGAGATTCTCAAAATAAAAAAAGCCGGTGAGAAGACCCCACCGGCTATAGATACAGATTTAACAAAATACCTGGTCTAAAAATTCCATTTCACGCCAGCTGTTACATAAACAACATCTGCATCCCTGTCCTGCATGTAATACTCGTCTTCATCAAAGTCGGCATAAGTTGCTTTTACCTGAACAGTTAAATTTTCTTTTAGGTTGTAAGCAAGACCACCTGAAATCCTATATTCATCAAACTCAAGATCTGAGTAATCAGAAACATCGAATTCACTCCAGGGATTAGGAGATTTAATAGACCCAAGATAGGGTCTATCATAATCCTCCTCAGAGTGAACATAATAGGCATCACCAAAAAGGGTAAGTCTCTTTGTTACAACAAAGTTGAATCCAGCATTTACAACATGAACCTCAATATCATCTTCAACTCTATCTTTAGAACAACCAACTGCTCCCCCACCTGGGGTTTCAGTTACACGACCAGCTCAACCATCAAATATAGGAACAACAGCAGGAGTCTCAGTGTTTATATTCTGATACTCATAACCAAGGTTGAAAGTAAGCCTTTTTGTTAACTGATAAGTAAGATTTGCACCAACAGAAATAATATATTTATCCCAGTCAGCATCATCATTATCCTGATAGCTATATCTACCATTGAAGCCCAAAATCAAGTTCTTTGTTGGGGTAAAATCTAAAGAAAGTTTCGTAGTATAAGAATTCTCAGGATCAGCAGATCCAACAAGGTTTCTGTAATATTGCCATATATCATAGGTATAACAACTCACGCTTGAATCCCCACCTGAAGGACATTTGGCTTTTTCAAACTCAAAGGGATCATCTGTGTAATCATATCTGAAGGAAAATCTAAAAGAAAGTTTTTTAAAGGGTTTTCCATTAAAGTTTAAAAAAACACTATTCGTTGTAGTATCATCATAGCTTTCCGTATATGGAGAATCAGGAAAATTTGGATCCAGTGGATCCTGACTATTCATTTGTTTTGAACTTCTATTTATATTTTCCATTTCCCATCCAAGAGAGACTACATATTTACTTTTTAAAATATAGCTTAAGGCAAGCTTAACTTCATTCACATTCCTATCAAGAACATAGTCTGACTTATAAGTATAATGAGCAGGATCTCCATATGGATTATCACTACAACCAGCCCATGAAGCAGAAGGATCCACAGGGTAAAGTGTAACATCCACATTATCTGCATCTATGGAGTAGTATCTATACTTTGCATTTATCGTAAGGTTGTTAAGGGGTCTTGATGTAAGACTTATCAAGAAAGCATAAAAATAGGGGGAAAGACTTTCTCTCTCTCTGTCATAATTTCCGCCAGATGACATAAGATCATATCCAGCATCGTCATCATATTCACTCTTTATATTAGAATAAACATAGCTTGCAACAAGCTTTGAATAGAATGGAAGACCTTTTAGATAGAATTTAACAACATGTGTGTATTTATAAACATCAGGACTTGTGTTAGCGTAGAGAAGATTATTCTCATCATAAAGAACCTCTCCCAAAAACGGATTAGCTCCTTTTTTAGGATGATGAACCTCATCTGGATAGAAACTATGAGGCTTTGCTTTATCCTCAAAATCTTTATACTCATAATAGTATTCAAGTCCCCAGAGCTTTCTTGTAACTCTTAATCCAAGTTTTAAGGTATTAGCTCTCTCATTTATCCTTCTTCCATAAGTGTAAATATGACAAGTAGCACATTTGCTGCCCATGTAATACATCTGTCTGTGACCAAACTTTTCATACCTATTGAAGTCATAAAACAGCTTCAATCCCGGAAGAGTAGGAACATGGAAAATACCAGATGTGGCATATTTAGTTATTCTTATATAGTAGTTTTTGCCTACATCAAGATCTGTATATCTGACAATCTTGCCACCTGCTCCAGTTCCAGATCCAGTAGAAGTTGTATAATTCAAACTGCCAGCCTCGTTGGCAATAACATCATTATAAACCCAAGGGCTGTTTTCAAGCTGGAAACCATCCGTATAATCAGGGTAACCCTCTGGAAAAGGAATCTCATGACCAAAGTAATGAAACATCCTATTAACAGAGCCCTTGAACTGAAACATTCTTTTCGCATCAAATCCTAAGTTAGCAAACCAATCATAATCATCTCTCACATATCCCTCAAACTTTAAGGAGTCAAAATCAAGCTTAATATTACCTTCACCACCAGACCACCACTCTTCATATTCTCCCAGAGCACTCATTTTATCATTATCCAACCTATCATTCTCATCCGTATATATTCCAAACACAGACACACTTCCTGTGGGCTTGATAGACTCAGCCCTTGCAAAAAAGCTGAAACATAATATTAAGGAAAGAAAAAGAAAAATAGATAAAAATACAAACCTTTTCATCTCAACCCCCCCTTTATCTTATAAGTGCTTTTCCATGTCCACCAAGAGACTGTGAAGGCTCGTCTGATCCATGTATCTGATAATGACATATAGTGCATCTTGTGGTGAATGCCCTGGTCATGCTACCGGCTCCCATCCCAACCTGAGGTGTTCCAGTGTTGCTGGGAAGCTCAGCATGAAAATGAAATTCATGGCATTGTAAGCACAAAAATGGTTCATTCTGCTTAAGAAGATTATCTGCTACTGTCCCATGAGGCTCATGGCATATAGTGCATCTCTCTGAAACAGGCTCATGTTCATAAAGAAATGGACCTTCCTTGTCCTGATGACACTCATAACAAACATCGTTGAGTCTTTTCACGCTTCTAAGCATAAATTTAACTTCAGATCCGTGAGGATTATGACAACCATCACATCCAATCTTGCCTTCCCTTATAGGATGATGTGATGGAAGGTAGATTTTGGATGTAATATCTTGGTGACACTGGCTGCACAAGGATAAGGCTGTAGTTTCTTTTAAAAGATACTCATCTTTCCCATTATGGACATCATGACAGCCCATACATGAAACCCCAACCATAGCATGCTTTGAATCACCCCAATGAAGCATTTTGGCATCTGAATGACACTTCAGACAAACATCAGATGCCTGAAAAGAGTTAAGATTTTTGAAATTAATAATATAAGTTGGATCCATTTCTTCCGCATGTTTACTTCCAGGACCATGACATCCTTCACATCCTGTCTGGTAACCAGGGACTTCAAACTTAGCAATCTTCATATGGATATTCCCTTTCATCCTCTCAAAGATCTCACTATGACAACCACCGCAGGTCTCAGATCCCACATACGTTGCATCTTTTATGGTAGGATACCTAATATATCTACTCATACCACTCTCTTTGCCTCCACCCAATGAACCTGTGAAGGTGCAAGAATAAAAAGTAAAACCAGCTACAATAAGGAAGAAAAACATCCTAAAAAACCTTTTCATGATTCCCTCCCTTAGGTGTTTTCTATATTTTCTAATTATTATAATCATATTATTTATATCGTATTATTTTTAAAAATATTAAGTCAAAACTTTTTTTATCTAAAATTTCAATAAAATCTATCTTAAATAACTTTAGATAAAGTTTCATAAAAAAAATTTTTATTAAATCTGCCTTATTTAAATATTCTAAATATAATTTTTGTAATTTTAAAGAAAAAAGTTGAAAAAGTCAAGAGGTATAATAGAATGAAAAACAAATGCAAGTTCGTCCTGTTGCTGAACCAGTTAAAGCAAATCTTTCAAATATAACTGTTATATTAGTTAATCCAATATATAGTGAAAATATAGGGTCTACTGCAAGAGCTTGCGCTAATTTCGGAGTTCCTAATTTAATCCTTGTTAATCCTGAACCATTAGAAGAAGAAAAAATGAAAGCTATGGCAACTAAATCCGGCATTCCTATTTTAGAAAAAATGAAAATTTTTCGCGATCTTTCAACTACTTTAAAGGACTTTAATTATGTATTTGGAACAACTGCAAGACTTGGAAAGCACAGAATGGTCTATCACACCCCTAAGGAGTTAGTTTCTTATATATGCGAGCTTTCTATAAATAATAAAGTTGCTATTCTTTTTGGAAATGAAAGATTCGGTCTTTCAAATGAAGAACTTTCTTATTGTGATAGTGTTATTACTATCCCTACCACAGAAAATGCTTCCTTAAATGTATCTCAAGCAGTAGTAATAATTCTTTACGAGATTTTTCAGTCTGCAAGTATACCCAGAATTCCTAAACCACAACTCGCAACTCGTAAAGAGCTTGATATCATGTATGCTATAATTGAAAAAACTTTAGAAGAAATAGAATATATACCTCATGATAATAAAATTTTGTGGTTTACTAATATAAAAAGATTCCTTTCAAGACTTGAACTTACTTCAAAAGAAGTAAAAATTATACAAGGATTCTGCAGACAGCTTCTCTGGGCACTTGGGAAAAAACTTAATATTTCTTTTCCAAAAGAGCAACCACCTCAAAATGATAAGTCTGAGGAAACATATCAAAAAGAAAAAGTTTAATAAGTTTGTAATTAAGTTTCTTTAAAATCAACAAATCTCTTACTAAAGTTGGAACATCACAGGAGATGTATATAATATACTTTTCTGCAACTTCAGGCAAAAGTCTCATTAACTCTTTACATCCTCCTCTTGGTGGATCAAGAAGAACTAAATCAAATTTTTCTCCTTCCTTTACAGCTTTATAAAGTGCCTCCATAGCACTTATGTTTCTCAAATCAAACCTTCCATCAATACCAGCTTTTTCTGCTGTATAAAGTCCATCCTCAATTGCTCTTAAATCTGTATCAACTCCTAAAAATTTTTTAGCTTTTTTATTAAATAAAAAAGAAAGTAGAAAATTTCCCATCCCTGCATGAAGATCAAGAACTCTCTCAAAAGAAAGATTTAAAGATCTTACAGTTCTCATAATAGCACAATTTATATCCCAATTTGCCTGCACAAATACCCCAGGTTGAACATAATAAAAAATATTATCTATATTTTTAAATACTCTTCTTCCTCCATAGGAACTCTTCTCAGGAAAAGGACCCTCAGGACGTCTTCCCCTCATCCAGTAAAAAACTGCCTTTAGTTCTTCAATACTAAGCAATTCTTCTATATCTTCTTTAAAAGGTTCTGCTGATGTCCAGAATATTAAAGTAACCTTACCTTCCTCTGGTGAGGTTTCAATTTTTATTCTTTTGCTGTAATAAGAAAGCTTTATCCAGGATGGATTTTTATAAAGTTGAGCAATAACTTTATTAAGTATATCTTCTCCTAATAAACACCTCTCAATTTTTAAAACCTCGTGTGTTTTTCTTTTTACAAACCCCATTTTAAATTTATCATTCTCTACATGAAATCTTAAACGATTTCTATAATGAAATTCCTTAGAAGATGGAACTACTTTTTCTAAAGGAATCTCATCTTTCCAACCAAGTCTTTTAAATGTATCAAAAAGTATCTCTTCCTTAATTTTAATCTGATAGGAATAAACAATATGTTGAAGTTGACATCCTCCACAAATACCATAATAAGAACAAGGTGCTTTTCTCCTATAAGGTGATGCTTCCAAAATTTTTTCTACCTCTGCTTCGGCATAATCTCCATAGTCTTTGACTATTCTTACTTGTAAAACTTCTTCAGGAATCACATAAGGAATAAAAACTACTTTCCCATCTGGAAGACGGGCAAGACCATTTCCACCAAAAATAATCTTTTCGATCTTTACAACTGCTTGCATAGTTATAAAAACATAGTTAAAAAATATAATTTAAAATATTTTTACAAGCCAACAATTTTATTTTAGCTTGAAAAATTTTATCAATTTGATTAATATTTATTATAAATAATTCTACTTTTTATCTTGAGAAAATTTTTTATGAAGTATGTAGGTCTTGATGTAGGTTCAGGAACAGCAAAGGTAGCTGTTCTTGATGAAAATAAAAACATTTTATTTTGGAAATATGAGAAAACTAATGGACAACCTATAGAGACTGCTGAAAGATTCTTATCTTTAATAGAAAAAGAATTTAACTATGAATTTTCTGGAATAACCTGTACAGGAACTGCTGGTAAAACTATATCTCAAATTCTTGGTTGTGCATTTATAAATGAAGTAATGGCACATGCTAAAGCTGCAACCTTCTTTTATCCTCAGGTAAAGACTATTATAGATATAGGTGGAGAGGATTCCAAATTAATTTTTATTACCCATGAAAGGGGAGTTCCTGAAATTGAAGATTTTGCTTTAAATACTCTTTGTGCAGCTGGAACTGGCTCTTTTTTAGAACAACAAGCAGCAAGACTTGGATATACTATAGAAGAATTTTCTCGCTTAGCCTTAAAAGCTAAAAATATTCCAAGAATTGCTGGAAGATGCACAGTATTTGCTAAATCAGATATGATACACCTTCAGCAAGCAGCTGTTCCAGATGAAGAAATTATTGCAGGATTATGCTATGCAATTATTAGAAATCTTAAAAGTAATCTTGCTAAAGGAAAAGAAGTGCTACCTCCCCTTATATTTCAAGGAGGAGTTGCTGCAAATTTAGGAGTAAGAAAGGCTGTAAAAGATGTTTTTGGACTTAAAGATGATGAATTAATTATTCCAGAATACTATAGAATAATGGGAGCAATTGGAGCTGCACTTTATGGATTAGAAGGAAAAGCATTTTCTGAGTATAAAGGTTCTGAAATTTTAAGAGCTTATTTAAAAGAAAGAGTCTTTAATCCACCAAGGCATCCGGTTTTGACTCCCTTTGTTTCTTTAGAAATATCTAAAAAATTAGCTGAAAAGTATAAAAAGAAAACTTATTTAGAAATACATCAAAAAGAAGTGAAAATTTATTTAGGAATTGATGTAGGGTCTGTTAGCACAAAACTTGTTGCCATTGATGAAAAAGGAAATCTTCTTGCTAAAGTATATATGCTTCATCAGGGAAAACCTTTAGAAAGTATTAAACAGGGAATCCTTGAATTAAGAGAAAAATTACCACTTAGAGTTGAAGTTAAAGGTGTAGGAGTTACTGGTTCAGGAAGATATTTAACTGGTGATTTTGTAGGTGCAGATGTAATAAGAAATGAAATTACAGCTCAAGCCTATGGTGCCCTTTTTATTGATCCTGAAATTGATACTATTTTTGAAATAGGAGGACAAGATTCTAAATACATTTATATTGATAAAGGAACAGTTTCCAATTTTGCTATGAATAAAGCCTGTGCTGCTGGAACAGGTTCTTTTTTACAAGAACAAGCAGTTAAATTAGGAATACCTATTGAGAAATTTGGTGATATAGCACTTAAAAGTGATGCTCCTCTTAAACTTGGAGAAAGATGCACTGTGTTTATGCAGTCTGATCTTCTTCATTATCAGCAACAGGGACTACCTAAGGAAGACCTTATAGCAGGACTTTGTTATGCCATTGTTTATAACTATTTAAATAAAGTTGTAGAAGATCGTAAAATAGGAAATAAAATTTTCTTTCAAGGAGCTGTTGCTTTTAATAAAGGTGTTGTTGCTGCTTTTGAAAAGATTCTTGGAAAACCAGTAATAGTTCCACCTCATCATGAAGTTACAGGTGCAATTGGAGTTGCTCTTTTAGCAAAAGAAGAAGTTAAAGATAAAAGTAGGTTTAAAGGATTTGATTTGGTTAATGTTAAATATAGTATTAAATCTTTTGAATGTAAAGGATGTCCAAATCAATGTGAAATTCATCAAGTTAGTATAGAAGGAGGAAAACCTTATTACTATGGCGGAAGATGTGAAAGATATGAATTAGATTATAGAAAGCCTCCTGAATATATACCAAATTTAACCTTAGAAAGAGAAAAAAAACTTTTATCTTATGTTAAACCTGTAGAGGATAATTTTTCGGAAAGTAAAGTTATAGGTATACCGAGAATTTTGCAATTTTATGAATGGTTACCCCTTTTTGCTACTTTTTTCCAAGAGTTAGGATATAAAGTAGTTTTATCTCCCCCTACATCTAAACAAATTATCAAAAAAGGATGTGAAATAACACCTGCTGAGCCCTGTTTTCCTATTAAAATTGCCATAGGACATATAAATGCTCTTTTGAAATTAGGAGTAAAAAACATCTTTTTACCTCAGATTACAGATCTTCCTCCTGAACATCCTGCTCTTGAAATAGGTAAAGTTTGTCCTTATGTTCAAAGTATTCCCTGGATAAGCCCTGCCTCTATTAAATTTTCAGAATTGGGAGCTAATCTTTTAACCCCTGTCTTACATCTTGGAAGAAAAGGTGTAATTTTAAATGAAGAAATCAAAAATTTAGCTTGTCTTCTTGAAGAATCTGTAGATAAAGTTAAAAAAGCTTGGAAAATTGGAGAAGAAGCTCAAAAAGATTTTCATCATTGGTTAAAACAAAGAGGTAAAGAAATTTTAAAAGAATTTAAAGATCAAATAATTTTAGTTATAGTTGGAAGACCTTATAATGCTTTTGATCCAGGTGCAAATCTTGGTATTCATTACAAAATAAGAAAACTTGGATTGGTAGGACTTCCAGTAGATATGTTACCTTTAGAAGAAGTAAAAGATGTTTCTTTTCTTGAGGGAATGTATTGGGAGTATGGACAGAGATTTTTACTTGCGGCTCATATTATTAGAGAAACTCCAAATTTATTCCCAATATATTTCACCAATTTTTCATGTGGACCAGACTCTTTTATTGAGCATTTTTTTAAAGATATATTAGGAGAAAAACCTTACATTGAAATTGAGGTAGATGAACATAGTGCTGAAGCTGGAGTAGTAACAAGACTTGAAGCTTTTGTAGATAGTATTAAAAATAAAGTTAAATATTATCCAATTCCTAAACCTTTTGAAATTATTAAAGCCCATCCTTCAGATAATCGAACAATATATATTCCCTATATGTGTGATCATGCTAAAGCTCTTGCTGCAGCTTTTAGAGCTTGTGGAGTAAATGCTCAAGTTTTACCTGAACCAGATGAAGAAAGTTTAGAGCTGGGAAGAAAATTTACCTCTGGAAAAGAATGTTATCCTACTATTTTAACCACTGGTGATTTATTAAAACTTATTAATTCTCCTAATTTTAACCCTGATAAAAGTATTTTCTTCATGCCTGATAGTGGAGGGCCTTGCAGATTTGGTCAGTATAATAGATTTCATAAAAAACTTCTAAAGGATCTTGGTATAAACATGCCAGTTTATTCTTTACAGCAAGATATGAAATTCTATGAAGACCTTGATATCTTAGGAAGATCTTTTATGAAAATTGCATGGAGAGGGATTGTAGCAGTAGATATTCTTGACAAACTTTTTAGAGAAACAAGACCTTATGCTCTTAATAAAAAAGAAGTGGAAGAACTTTATCGAAAATCACTGCAAAAAATAGAAAAGACAGTAGAAGAAAAAGGAGATATGTTAGAAACACTTTTGGAAATAAAGAAAGCTTTTGAAAATGTATCTGTAAAAGATGAAAAAAGACCTGTGGTAGGAGTTGTTGGAGAAATTTATGTTAGAAATAATAAATTTGCTAATGAGAATCTATATAGATTTTTAGAGGATCTTGGTCTTGAAGTATGGCTTCCTCCTGTTACAGAATGGATATATTTTATAAATTATACTTCCAAAAAATGGGCTAAAAAATTGGGATGGTTTAGAACAGTTCTAAGATATATAATAGAAACTCAATATCTTAAATGGGAAGAAAAGAAATTTATAAATCTTGTTAAAGATGTTCTTGATACAGCAGAAGATCTGGATGTAGAAGAGCTTATGAATTTAACTAAAAAATATGTTCATCCAGAATTTGAAGGAGGAGAAGTTCTTCTTTCAGTAGGGAAAGCAGTGGAATATTTACATCGTGGTGCTTCAGGTATAATAAATGTTATTCCTTTTGCTTGCATGCCAGGAAATGTAGTAACTGCTGTTCTGAAAAAAATAAAAGAAGGAGAAGGAATAAGGGTTCCTACCTTAACTGTTCCCTGTGATGGACAAAAATCTTTGGGAACTAAGATGAGAATTGAGGCTTTTGCAGAACAGGTTAAAGAGTTTTTTAATAGCAAGAGACAAAAATTTTAAAAAAATTAAAATTAAAATCTGATTTTTTAAATATATTCTATATTATGGTTAATTTTACCAATTTTTGATAGTTGATTTTTGAAAAAAACCAGTTTAAATACATTTAAATTGAAAGAAAAGAAAGATAGCACTTTTAAGTTTTTATTTAGTGTTTTAATTGAAAGTTTTAGTATTGGTATTGCAGTTATTGCATCTATAATAGCTGGTGCTATAGTTGGTTGGCTGATAGATGAGAAAGTATTTAAAGGAAAATATTTTCCTTGGATAACTACAGTTTTTATTATTTTTGGTGCAGCAGGTGGAATAAGAAATCTTATTTGGTATAGTAAAAAAAGAATGAAGGATGTAGGGAAAAATGGTAAATCTTGATAATCCTGAACTTTTCTTTAAAAAAATAGAAATTTCTATGTTAATATTAGTGTTTTTAGGTTTTTTATTATGTTTATTTTTTAGTAAAAATTTAATATGGAGTATTTCTTTTTTATCTGGGGGCTTATTAGGTTACTTAAATTTTAGAAGTACCAAAAAAGAAGGGATTACTTTTATAAAACGTGTTAAAGAA
>QNAZ01000009.1 GCA_003641645.1 Thermodesulfobacteriota bacterium | reverse complement strand
AAATATGTCTTTATTTTCACATCTTACAGAAAAAGGCAAAATTTATATGGTAGATATAAATCAGAAGGCTTTTACTAAAAGAGAAGCTATTGCAAAGGCAGAAGTAATTTTTCCAGAGGAAATATATTCTAAAATAATTTCTCAGGATATACCAAAAGGTGATTTTTTAACCTGTGCCAAAATAGCAGGAATACTTGCAGCTAAAAAAACTTCAGAACTTATACCACTTTGTCATCCTCTACCTATATCCAAAATAGATATAGATTTTAATTTTTTTCCAGAGAGATTTGCTATAGAAGTTACTGGAAAAGTTAAAACTATAGCACAAACAGGAGTAGAAATGGAGGCACTTACAGCTGTTTCAGTAGCGGCTTTAACTATTTATGATATGTGTAAGGCTTTACATAAGGGGATAAAAATAACAAATATTCGTCTTATTTATAAAACAGGTGGTAAAAGCGGTGAGATTATTTTAGAAAATGATTAAGGAGGAGTTTATGAAAAAAGAAAAACTTGAATTTTTTAAAAAACTCCTTTTAAAAAGAAAAGAAGAAATTTTAAAAGAGGTTTTAGAAACTAAGAAAGGATTAACAGAAAAAGGAGAACCTTTGCCTGATGCTTTGGACCAAGCAACTCGGGAGAGTGATCTTGCTTTTGAACTAAGATTAAGAGACAGAGAACAAAAGCTTTTGAAGAAAATAGAAAAAGCTTTAAAAAAAATAGAAAATGGAACATATGGAATATGTGAGGTCTGTGGATCTGAAATAGATGAAAAAAGACTTATGGCTCGTCCAGAAGCTACCCTCTGCATAGATTGTAAAAGAGCTCAGGAGCGGATTGAAAAAATCAAAGGCGAATGAAATTCATTGAAATTCTAAAAGTCTCACAAAATAATCTTAAAGGTTTTGATCTTAAATTACCTTTTTATAAGCTTATTGTAGTTACTGGAGTTTCTGGAGCAGGTAAATCAAGTTTAGTTTTTGATACCCTCTATGCTGAAGGACAAAGAAGATATTTAGAAACCTTTTCTTCTTATGTAAGACAATATTTTGAAAAACTTCCTAAACCAAAAACAGAAGCTATAAATAATATTCCACCTGCTCTTGCTTTTCCTCAAGGAAATTATATCAAAACTTCTCGCTCGACAGTTGCAACTTTAACAGAAATCAGTCATTTTACCAAAATGCTTTATTATAAAGCTGGTATTCCAAAATGTCCCAGATGTAATCAATATATTTATATAAAAGATCCTCACTCTATTGCAAAAGAAATTATTCAAAAGTTTAAAAATATTCCTATTTATTTACTTGCACCCCAAAAAGTCAAATCTAATTTCGATTATCTTAAAATGGGACTTCTCTCTGCAGGATTTAGTAGAATTTTTTGGAATGGTAAAGTTTGTGAACTTGACGAAATAGACGAATTACCTTCTGTAGAAGAAGTAGAAATAGTTATTTATAGACTTAAACCTACTGAAGAAGATTTTCCAGAAATTGTCTCTGCTATAGAACAAGCTTTTAAAATTTCTGAACAATTGAAAGTAAGAACTTTATATGGAGAAGAAATCTATTATAATCAAGCTTTAGTCTGTCCATCTTGTGGATTTAAGGTCCCTTCTAAAAATCCTAACTTATTTTCATTTAACACCTCACAGGGTGCCTGCCCTGAATGTAAAGGATTCGGTAATCTTTTAGTGGTAGATTTTAAATCTTTAGTAAAACATCCTGAAAAATCAATAAAATCTGGAGCAATTCCTCTTCTCGATTATCCTTTCATGTTAGAAGTAAAAATTGATCTTATGGATTTTTTAAAAAACTATGAAATAGATCCAAATTTACCTTTCAACAAACTTCCTGAAGAAATTAAACAAAAAATCTTTTGGGGAGAAGGAGAATGGTATGGATTAAAGGAAGTTATAGATTGGCTCGAAAGTAAAAAATACAAGCAACATGTAAGAATACTTTTATCTAAACTCAGAAGAGAAATAACTTGTCCTGTATGCAAAGGAACTCGTTTTAATCCTCAAGCACTTCTTTTTTATATTCAAGATTTAAATATAGGAGATTTTTATGCTTTAGAAATAACTCAGGCTAAAAAATTTATAATAGAGTTTCTTTCTAAAAATCAGCTTCCAGCTGAAGAAAGGCTTGCAAAAGAGATCTTAAAAAGACTTTCTTATTTAGAAGAGGTAGGACTTTCTTATCTTACTTTAAATAGAGCAAGTAAAACCCTTTCTGGCGGAGAAGCAAGTAGATGTCTTTTAACAAGAGCTCTATCATCTAATTTAGTAGAAACTCTTTATCTTATTGATGAACCTACAACAGGACTTCATCCTACTGATACTCAAAAAGTTCTTAAATTTATGGAAAACCTGGTTGCTCAAAATAATACCGTAGTTGTAGTAGAACATGATCCAGAAATTATTACTCAAGCTGATTTTTTAATAGATTTGGGACCAGAAGGTGGAGAAAATGGTGGATATCTTCTTTATGCTGGAAATCCAAAAAAAATTTTTGAAAAATCAACTCCTACTGCCTCTGCCCTTAAATCTATAAGCTCTCCTCATAAACCTATATCTTTTCCTTCTGAGTCCTATCATAAAAAACTAAGGATAATAAAAGCTAAAAAACACAATTTAAAAAATATAACTTTTTCTATTCCTATAAATGCCATTACTTCTATAGTAGGAGTCTCTGGATCAGGAAAATCAACTCTTCTTGAAGAAATAATTTATAAAGGTATTACAGCTTATAAACAAGGAATAAATTTTGATTTCTGTGAGTTTATTGAGGGATTTGAAAATTTTTCTCAAGTGCTTTTCATTACTCAAGAGCCTTTAGCACGTTCTCCAAGAAGTATAGTTGCTACTTACATAGGAGTTCTTCCTTATATTAGAAAACTTCTTGCCAGCACACCTTTAGCTAAAAAATACGGATATACCGAAACCTTTTTCTCATTTAATTCCGAACTTGCACAATGTCCAGAATGTAAAGGATTAGGTTTTAAGATTGTAGAAATGCAATTTCTTTCAGATCTTGTTCTTCCTTGTGAAGTTTGTAAAGGTAAAAGATTTAGAGATGAAGTTCTTGAAATAAAATGGAAAGATAAAAATATTGCAGAAATATTGGAACTTACAGTTGATTCTGCTATTGAATTTTTTAAAAACCATCCTCTTATAAGAAAACCTTTAGAAATTTTACAAAAGCTTGGTCTTAGTTATTTAAAATTAGGGCAACCTCTTTCAACACTCTCTGGAGGAGAGGCACAAAGATTAAAAATTGCTGAAATTTTGTCTCAAATAAAAAATGAAAGTGCACTTGTTCTTCTTGATGAACCCACAGTAGGTCTTCATATAAAAGATATAGAAAAACTTATCTCATCTTTAAAATTCCTCAAAGAACAGGGACATACTATTGTAGTAGTAGAACATAACCCAGAAATAATTTTATCTTCAGACTGGATAATTGAGCTTGGACCTGAAGGAGGAGAAAAAGGAGGTTATCTATTATTTGAAGGACCCATAAATGAATTTTTAAATCTTAAAAATCAAAAAAGTCCTACTGCTTATTATTTAAAAGAGTATTTAAAAGGTCTTAAACTTAAAGAGAAAGTAAAAAAAGAAAGAGAATATCAATATGAAACTAATTGTATAAAATTGAGAGGTATAAGGCACCATAATTTAAAAAACATAGATGTAGATTTGCCAAGAGAAAAATTTATTGTAATTACTGGAGTATCTGGTTCTGGAAAATCAACTTTGGCATTTGATGTAATATTTAATGAGGGACAAAGAAGATTTTTAGAAACCTTACCTGCTTATTTAAGACAGTTTTTAAAACTTCATGAAGAAATAGATTATGATCTTATTTCTGGAATTCCTCCTACAGTGGCTTTAGAACAAAGATCCGGAGAACTTTCCCCTCGTTCTACAGTTGGAACTCTTACTGAAATACTTCCATATTTAAGACTTCTTTATTCTAAGATAAGCAAAACCTATTGCCCTGAATGTAATACTGAATTGAAACCCCATTCTGAAAAAGAACTTCTTAAATTAGCTTTAGAAATCTTTAAAGAAGAAAAAATTGAAAAAAACGAGATTACTTTTCTTGCACCAATAATAAAACATCGCAAAGGGATTTATAGAAACCTTTTTGAAAAGCTTTTAAATTCTGGATATCATGAAGTAAGAATCGATTCAATCTTTTATAAAATGCCACCTATACCTTCTTTATCAAGATATAAGGAACACACCATTGAGATTGTGATTGGAAAAACAAATTTTGAAAAATTAAAAGTTTTTGAAGAACTTTTTTTGAAAACCTTAAAAGAAGGAAATGGAGAGGCTTTACTTTTGGTAAATTCTAAGGAGTTACTTTTTAGCAAAAAAAGAGCCTGTATAAGGTGTGGAATCAGTCTCCCTGAGCCTGACCCTCTTTTATTTGCTTTTAATTCAAAAATAGGAGCTTGTTCTTATTGTCAGGGACTTGGAAGAGTAGAAAATGAAATATGTCCTTTATGTAAAGGAAGTAGGTATAAAAAAGAAGTATTTTATTATAAAATAAATGGACTTTCCCTTCCTGAGCTTTGCGAGTTAAGTATTGAAAATGTAAAAAAATTTTTAGAGAGCCTTAAACTTGAAGGAAAAGAAAAAATCTTAGCTGAAGGACTCATTTCTGAAATTATATCAAGGCTTAATTGTCTAATTCAGCTTGGTGTAGGTTATTTAACTCTTGGAAGATCAGCAGATACTTTATCTTCTGGAGAAGCTAAGAGAGTAAGAATATCAGCTGAAATAGGGAGTAATCTTACAGGGGTTGCTTATATCTTAGATGAGCCTACTATTGGTCTTCATCCCAGGGATAATGCTAAATTAATAAAAGTTTTAAAATCTTTAAGAAATAAAGGAAATACTGTAATAGTAGTTGAACATGATGAAGATACTATTCTTTCCGCTGATTATATTGTAGATCTTGGTCCAGGTGGTGGTAAAAAAGGAGGAAAAGTTGTTTTTGTAGGTCCTCCTTCTGAACTTTTAAAAAATGAAAATTCAGAAACTGCAAAAGCTCTAAAAAATAAAAATAGAAAAAAATTAAAAAGTCTTAAAAGAATTCCTTCTGAATTTATTACTTTAAAAGAAGTCAATTTTAGGAATCTTAAAAATATAACTGTATCTATTCCTTTAAAAGCTCTTACAGTAATAGTAGGAGTTTCTGGTTCTGGAAAATCAACTCTTATATGTGATGTGCTTTATGAAAATCTTAAAAATCTTTTAAGTAGTAAATCATCAAATATTGAATTATGGGGAGTAAAAAAAATAGAAGGTTTTAAAAATATAAAAAGGGTTTATTTAGTGGATCATTCTCCAATTGGTAATACTCCAAGATCTACACCTGCAACTTATATAAATGTTTTTACTAATATTAGAGAAGTTTTTGCTGAAACTTCTTTAGCAAGAGAGAGAGGATACAAAGAAGGACGTTTTTCTTTTAATACCCGGGAAGGACAATGCTCTCATTGTAAAGGACAAGGATCTATTAAGGTTGAAATAAAATTTCTACCAGAGGTATATCAAATATGTGAGTATTGTAATGGAAAAAGATATAATCCAGAAACTCTTGAAATTTATTTTAAAGGAAAAAATATTTCTGATGTTTTAAATATGAACTTTTCTGAGGCCAAAGAATTTTTCAAACACTTTCCTTCTATTTATCAAAAATTAGATACTGTATGCAAAATAGGACTTGATTATTTAACTCTTGGTCAACCAAGTCCTTCTCTTTCAGGAGGGGAGGCTCAAAGAATAAAACTTGCTAAGGAATTTGTTAAATCCTCAAAATTAGGAACTCTTTTTATTCTGGATGAACCTACTACCGGACTTCATATAAATGATGTGGAAAAATTGATTAGTGTTTTACAAGGATTGATAGATAAAGGACATACTGTAGTTGTAATCGAGCACAATTTAGAACTTATTAAATGGGCAGATTGGATAATTGAGCTTGGACCTGAAGGAGGAGAAAAAGGAGGTTATCTATTGTTTGAAGGACCCATAAATGAATTTTTAAAAGTAAATACTCCAACTTCTGAAATTTTCAAAAAATATCTCGCTTCTTAAAAATACCAGAAAATTGGTTTATAAATTAAAATAATATACTAAAACAGATTGCAAATGAATATTAAGAAAAAATGATGTGCAGGAAATTTAGATTTCTCTTTGCGTTTTAAATTTTTATGGTATAGTATTTTTAAAGCTTTTATGTGAGGAATTAATTTTATGAAAGTCAAAAACTGGATGGTTACAGAAGTAATTACAGCTTCTCCAGAAAATACTGTAGAGGATGCTATACAATTAATGAGACGTTTTTCCATAAGGCATTTACCTGTTATAGAAAATGGAAAATTGGTAGGACTTGTGACTGAAAGTAATTTAAGGGCTTATCTTTCTTCTGAAAAATTACAATTTCCTCTAAAAGAAATTATGATTTTAAATCCTATTACTGTAGATCCTGAAACTTCAATTGATGAAGCAGCAAAAATTATATATAAATATAAAATTGGAGGACTCCCTGTTGTTACTCAAGATAAATTAATAGGAATTATTACTATTACAGATATTTTAGAAGCCTTTATTGAATTAATGGGACTTCTCAAATCTTCTTCTCGTTTAGATGTAATTCCTAAAAAAGACAATTTAGATGAAGTGCTTGATATAATAAGAAAAGGAGGAGGAAAAATTATTTCTATTGGAATGGATGTCAATTTAGATGGAGAAAAAGTATACTTTATAAGGCTTGAAAAGATAGCTCTTGATAAAATAGCTTCAGATTTAGAAGCTTTTGGTCATAAAGTAATTTCTTTAATGGAATAAAGAGAGATTAAAAATGAAAAGTGAGTTTAAGGTAAAAAGAACAATAGAAGAGATAAATAAAAAAATTGAAAAAGGAGATGTTGTAGTATTGACAGCTGAAGAGTTTTCAAAACTTGTAAAAGAAATTGGACCTAAACAAGCAGCTAAAGAGGTTGATGTAGTTACAACTGGAACTTTTTCTCCTATGTGTTCTTCAGGTGCTTTTATTAATTTTGGTCACCCTATTCCTACTATCAAAGCTTATAAAGTTTGGTTAAATGATGTTCCTGCTTATGGAGGGCTTGCTGCTGTAGATTTTTATATAGGTGCAACTGAACCAAGAGAAGATGACCCTCTTAATAAAGTTTTCCCAGGACAATTTCTTTATGGAGGAGGACATGTAATACATGATTTAGTAGCTGGAAAAAAAATTCATTTAAAAGCTTTAGGATATGGAACACATTGTTATCCAAGAAGAACTTATGAAACAGAAATAACTATTCATGATTTAGTAAATGCAGTATTATGTAATCCCAGAAATTCTTCTCAAAATTACTATTGTGCTATAAATCTTTCTGACAAAATCCTTTATACATATATGGGGGTATTGAAACCTAATCTTGGCAATGCTAATTATGCTACTGCAGGTTGTCTTTCTCCTTTACTTAAAGATCCTTATTTAAGAACTATAGGAATAGGAACAAGAATTTTTCTTGGAGGAGCTAAAGGTTATGTAATCTGGTGTGGAACTCAGCATAAGATGGATGTAAAAAGAACTCCTAAAGGTGTTCCAATTCAACCTGGAGCAACTCTTATGGTTATAGGTAATTTAAAAGAAATGAGCCCTAAATGGCTTGTTGGAACAAGTCATTTAGGATATGGTTGTTCCTTAGCTGTAGGATTGGGAATTCCTATACCTATTTTAAATGAACAGGTAGCAGAATGGGCAGGACTTTCTGATGAAGATCTCTTTACTCAAATAGTAGATTATTCTTATGATTATCCTAATGGAATAAAACGTAATTATGGTATTGTAAGCTATGCAGAACTGAAAAGTGGAAAAATAAATATCCTTGGTAAGGAAGTATTTACTTACCCTGTTTCCAGTCTTTCAAGAGCAAGAGAGATTGCAGAAATTATTAAAAATTGGATAAAAAATGGAGAAATGTTTTTAACTGAACCTGTAGCAAATTTACCTGGCACGTATCTTTTTCCTATGAGATAAATTTAAAAGGTAAGATAAAATGGAAACTTTTTTGATTGTCTTTCAAATAGTTTTAGCTATTTTAATTATTCTTATAGTTTTAATAAATGTAACTAAAGGTTCTGAATATGGAGCGGTTTTTAGAGGGGCAGAAGCTATTTTTGGAGGAGCAGGACCTACTAATTTTTTAAATAAAGTTACTATGATTTTAGTTCTTCTTTTTTTTCTTAATTCTATCCTTCTTACCAAAATTTTTACTGAAAAACACAAACCCTCTATTCTAAAAACTAATATTCCTGCTTCTTCAGCTTCTAAGGAAACTTTACCTCCTGTCTCTTCTCCTTCTATTCCAGTTCCTCCTAAAGAACCTCTTTCAATTCCTGAAAATACCACTCAAAAATAATTCAAAATGAAAAACTTAGTTATTTTTGGAGCTACAGGATCTATAGGAAATTCAACAATAGAATTTATAAAGAGTTGTCCTAATAAATTTAAAATTATAGGACTTTCAGCCAGATCAAGAATTAAAGAGCTTAAACAAATTTCTGAAACTTTTAAAGTCCCTTATATAGTTGTAGAAAAAGAAGAAGATGCAAAAATTTTAAGCTCATCTTTAAACTATTCTGCTCAGGTGTTATGGGGAGATGAAGGATTAAAAGATCTTGCTTCTTTAGATTCAGTAGATATAGCAGTTATAGGAATTTCTGGAATAAAGGCTCTTATCCCTACTTATTATGCTTTAAAAGCAGGAAAAAGAGTAGCTATAGCAAATAAAGAATGTATTATAGCAGTAGGTAGTTTTTTAAAAGAAATTGCTAAATATCATAAGGCTGAACTTTTACCTGTAGATAGTGAACATTCTGCTTTTTTTCAATTATTACAAAAAGAAAAAAAAGAGCATATAGAAAAACTTATCATTACTGCTTCAGGAGGTCCATTTTATAAAACTCCTATTAAAGAATTTTCTAAGATCACTCCAGAGATGGCAGTTTCTCATCCCACTTGGAAAATGGGTAAAAAAATTTCTGTAGATTCTGCAACTTTGATGAATAAAGGTTTTGAAGTATTAGAAGCAATGGTGCTATTTGATTTTCCTTTAGATAAAATTGAAGTAGTTATTCATCCTCAAAGTTTGGTGCATGGAATTATAAAACTTATAGATGGTTGTTATTTAATGCATTTAAGCTCTCCTGATATGAAAATTGCTATAGCTTATGCTCTAAATTATCCAGAAAGAGTTAAACTTCCAATAAAAAGTTTAGATCTTACGACAACAAAATATCTTATTTTTGAAAAACCAAATTTTAAAAAATTTTCTTGTTTAAAATTGGCTTATAAAGTAGGTAAGCTGGGAGGAGTCTATCCTTTAATCTTAGAAGCTGCAGATGAAGTAGTTGTAGATGCATTTCTAAATCGTAAGATCACTTTTGATAAAATTTCTTATTTTCTTGAAAAAACTTTAAATGAATTTAAAATACCCTCTATTAATTTAAAAGATATTAATGAAACTTTAGAGTTTCATAAAAAAGTTTGTGAATTTACAGAGAATCTTATTAAGAAGAGTTGTTTATGATTACAACTATAATTGTTGCTATTTTAGTAATTGGTATTCTTATTTTTATTCATGAATTAGGACATTTTTTAGCTGCTAAATGGTTAGGAGTTAGAGTTGAAATTTTTTCTCTTGGATTTGGTCCTCGTATTATTGGTTTTACAAAAGGTGAAACCGATTATAGACTATCTTTTATTCCTTTAGGTGGATATGTAAAACTTTATGGAGAACATCCAGAAACTATATCATCTATAGCAGAAACTGAAAAAGCTTTTGGTTTTAAAAAACCTTGGCAAAAAGCTATTATAGTAATTGCAGGACCATTAGCTAATTTTCTTTTGGCTATTTTTATTTTCTGGTTCTTATTTGTTAGTGTAGGAAGTTATATTTCACCAGCTAAGGTTGGAGAGGTTTTACCTGGTTCTCCTGCTGAAAAAGCAGGTCTTAAACCAGGAGATGAAATATTAGAAATAAATGGAAAAAAAATTAAATCTTTCCAAGAAATTATTTTTTCTTTAAGAGGAAATAATATTAAAGAAACAGTTAACTTAAAGATTAAAAGGAATAAACATATTTTCGAAGTAAAAATTAAACCCGAGTTAAAAGAAGGTTATAATATTTTTGGTAAAAAAACTAAAATTCCTTTTATAGGAATTAAATCTACTCAAGAAATTATTCACCAAAAACATGATCCTATATCTGCTTTTATTTTGGCTATTCAAAAAGTAATAGAAATTACAGGTCTAATTTTTTGGGCTATTTATAAACTTTTTACAGGAGAATTACCCTTTTCTACTCTTGGAGGTCCTCTTACTATTGGAAAAATGGCAGGAGAAACTGCGAGACTTGGAATATTTGCTCTTTTTTCATTTACAGCCCTTTTATCTATAAATTTAGGTGTAATCAATATATTACCTCTTCCTATGCTTGACGGAGGGCATCTTATCCTTTTTATTATTGAAGCTATAAGAAAAAAACCTCTTTCTCTAAAAACTCAGGAATTGATTTTTAAAATAGGACTGATTTTAATAATCGCTTTGAGTATAGCAGTTTTTTATAATGATATTTTAAAACTTCTTAGCGGATGGAAGCTCCCTTAATTCTTGCTATTGAAACCTCTGGAAAGACCGGAGGTATTGCACTTTTTAAAGAAATTTTATTAGGTGAAATAGCTCTAACATCTAAAAAATCTTATTCTACTATCATCTTTAATTCTTTACCTTTTCTTGAAAAAAATTTAGGTTTTTTTTTAAAAGATATAGATTATTATGCTATTGATATAGGACCAGGGAGTTTTACAGGTTTAAGAATTGGACTCTCTATTTTAAAAGGTCTTAATCTTGCATTTCCAAAACCAGTTATTCCAGTATCCAGTTTAGAAGTATTAGCAACTAATTTTATCAACTACTCTCAAAGTATAGTAAGTTTAATTGATGCATATAGTAAAGAAGTTTTTTTAGCCTCTTATCAATGGAATGATTTTTATTTAAAGATTAAAATTCCACCTATTTGTATCTCTTTAAAAGAATTACCTCAATATATAAAAAGCCCTTCTCTTTTTGTAAGCGAAACTTTAGAAAAATGGAATGAATTTTTTGAAAAAAGTTTAAAAAATTTTTTTATCAAACCACCCTTTTCTCCTTATTTAAGCGCTGGTTTGGTTGCAAAATTAGCTTACATAAAATTAAAACAAGGTATAGCAGAATTTAAAAATGCTGAAGAGCTTTTGCCTCTTTATTTAAAACCTTCAGAGGCAGAAAGAAAAAGTGGATTGAAAATAACATGATCATTTTTCTTTTAAGAAGATTTTTAACCCTAATAATTACTTTTTTTGGAATAACCATAATTAGTTTTTCTATTATTCATTTAGCTCCTGGTGGTCCTTTAAGCCCCTTTACTGAATTTAACCCAAAAATTACACCTGAATATCGAGAAAAACTTATAAAAATGTATGGACTTGATAAACCTCTCTATATTCAATACTGGAATTGGTTAAAGGGAATAGCTAAACTTGATTTTGGAAAATCTTTTTCTTTAGATCAAAGACCTGTTTGGGATAAAATAAAAGAAAGACTTCCTATAACCATTTTTATCAATGCCTTATCTTTAATTTTGATCCTTCTATTTAGTATTCCTTTAGGAGTTTATTCTGCTGTTAGAGCTGGAAGTGTGTTTGATAGAATAACAACAGTTATTACTTTTATTGGATATGCAATGCCAAGCTTTTGGTTAGCTATAATTTTGATGATGATCTTTGGAGTAAAACTTCAGTGGCTTCCTATTTCAGGACTTCATTCTACAATAGGATATGAAGAAATGACCACACTTCAAAAAATCTGGGATTGGACTAAGCATCTTATTTGCCCTTTATTTGTGGCTACTTTTGGAGGAGTAGCTGGAGTTTTAAGATATGTAAGAAATTCTATGTATGAAGTTTTAAAAGCAGATTTTATACTTTTTGCTAAGGCTAAAGGTCTTCCAGATAATGTAATAATTTATAAACATGCCTTAAGAAATGCTCTTT
>QNAZ01000008.1 GCA_003641645.1 Thermodesulfobacteriota bacterium | reverse complement strand
CATGAACTTTTTATTAAAGCTGAACTATGGGATACTTTTGAAAATAAAATTTTAAAAATTTATAAAATAACAGGATTCTTAAACTATCCTCAAGCTTTAATTTATGTTCTTTGTGATAAATTAGTAGAAAGTATTTCTCACTATAAAGGCATTGCTTTTTCTAAAATAGCTTTTGTTAAAAGAACTTCTCAAGGAGACAAGCTTTATATAATCGACTTTTCAAAAGAAAATCCACGTCTTTTAAGAAAAGCTTCTCTTATATTATTTCCTAAATTCTCTAAAAAAGGAGACAAACTTGCTTATTTGGTTTACGAAAAAAATAAATATTTTTTAGAAATTTATAACTTAAAAACTTTAACTACAGAAAAATTTTTTATTAATGGTCTTTGTTCTACTCCTGTATGGTTTCCTAATGGTAAAGAATTAGTGCTTACTGTAGAGGAGAAACAAAATATGGCACTTTATCGTTTTAATTTAAAAACTAAAAAACTTATTTCTCTAATTAAAAAACCTGGTATTCTTCAGGCAGGAAGTATTTCTCCTGGAGGAACTTTTTTGGCTTATGTATACGGAAAAAGAGCAGGAAACCCTCAAATTTATCTTTTGGATTTAGAGACTTTAAAAACCTATCGAATTCCTCAAAAGAGAGTTTATAATACTTCTCCAAGGTTTTCTCCTAAAGGAGAAAATCTTCTTTTTCTTTCAAAAAGTGGAGGTGTATCTTCAATTATTCTTTATAATCTAATAACTAAGGAACAAAAACAAATCAAATTTTTAGGAAATCTTGAAGATCCAGCTTTTTCTCCTACAGGTGATTATATTATAGCTTATGGAGAAGGTATAAAAGGAAAAGGGTTATATCTTATCCATTTAGATTCTTATTTAAGCTACCTTTACCTTCCTGGAAGTAATTTTATTTTTCCTGATTGGACTAAATTATAGATATTTTGCTAAACTTAAATCACTTACTATAGCTGTTGCTCTAAGCGCTGCATCATAAGCTATAGTTAAGCTTTGAAGTTTAGTTGCCAACTCTGCAATATCAGCACTTTCAATATTTCCAAGATTAGTTTCTAAGGTTTGCTTAAAATCTTCATAAAGATTTTTCTTTGTCTCTAAATGAGAAATCTGTGAACCTATTTTACCTCTTTCAGCAGAGATATAATTGTAAATCTCATCAAGTTTTTCTATAAATTTCTGAATATCATACTGTTCTCTATTATAGTTTACAGTATTATTAGCCTGTAGAGTGCGTTTTAAAGCAAGAAGAGTTTCAAAAAGTCCTGAATCCATAAAAATAGCTTGTCCATTTCTTCCAAGTTTTATAGTTGTATTTTCATCATATCCTATTTCAAAATCTTCTACTGAACCATTATAAACTACTTTTTCTATAATCTGTCCATCAGGCAGACTTTCTTTCACTAATTCAAAAGGTTTCTCTCCAGGTAAGTATCCACTTGTTTTTTTACCTGCAAAAATATATTTTTCTCCAAGTTGGGAATTTGCAAGAGCTAAAATAGATGAAACGATACTATCTATTTCATTAGCAATAGCTTGTCTTGATTGAATATTTTGTGTATCATTAGCTGACTGAATTGCAAGAACTTTTGCTCTTGCAATCAAATCTTGAACATTTCCTAAAGCTGCTTCCTGAGATCTTAAAACACTTAAGCCATCTTCTATAGCTCTTTGATATTTTTCTATATTAGAAATTCCCTGTTTATAATTAAGACTTACAACTACTCCTGAAGGATCATCTGAAGGACAAAGAAAATTCTTTCCAGAGGCTATTTTAAGTTGGGTAAGATTTATCTCAGAAGAAAGACGATTTAGATCTGCTAAAATGCTTCTAAATTTTGTATTAAATCCTATTCTCATTTTCTATCCTTTAAACTTATCTTTTAGCACTAATAAGAGCTTCAAACATATCTTCTACAGTAGTTAAAACTTTAGCAGAAGCTACAAAGGCTTGCTGATACATTATTAAATTTGTCATTTCTTCATCTAAAGAAACTCCAGATATACTCTCTTTTATGGATTTTAATTGAGAAATTAAAGTCTCTAAAAAGTCTTTACTATCTTTTACAGACTGCTTTGCAGAACCTACTTCTCCTACTATACTGGAATAATAATCTTGAAGTGTGGAATAATTTAAAGTTTCTCTTGTAACAGTTGCTGAATCTGCAATAGCCTGAGCTGTTCTATTGTCTCCTCTTTCAAGTGTATACCCCTTAAGGGTGTTTATAAATCCATAATCATATTTTGTCTGAATATAATTACTTCCATCATAAAGCTCATCTTGGATAATAAAAGTTTTTGTATTATAAAGACCTGTAGTTTCTATAATTAATTTTCCATTTCTATCAAGACGTGAGACCAGTCCATATATTACATTTTCTGTAGAATTTATTTCTTGTAAAAGATCAAAAATCGTATCATCGTTAGTATTTCCATCTTTATCAATATCTTCAAGATTTATTCTAAAAATATTTAAAAGTTCACCATTTTCATCAAAAAGATAAAAAGATAAGTAATCTGTCTCTGATGTTGAATCAAATTTAAAACCTTCAAATCCAGTTATTTCTACAGTTGGAGGGGTTGTCTCATCCCATCTAAATGCAGGAATATACATAGATTCACTCTCTAATAAATCTACTACAAAACTATCTCCAGTGCCACCATAATTTTCTCCTATTTCAAATCCGTAAACTGTTGTCTGGTCAGGTTCAAGTTGAAAATATAAATAATTACTACTATCTAAATAGGCTCTCAAATAAGGAAGTCTATCAAGTTTATTTACTATTGTAGAAAGAGAATCTACACCAGCTGAAATAGGAATTTCTATATAATAGCCAACATCATTATTTTTTACCCATTTATATAAAGTACCAAAAATATCTTTAAAAGTGGAAAAATTGGAAGATGTTAAATTAAAAGTAAAAGGATTGCTACCTTCTGTGCCATCTTCAACTACAAATAACCCATTGCTAATGTTTATACTAATTTTGTTATCAAAAGCTGATCTTATTTGATTTATAATATCCTCTATTGTAGTAAGTTCATCTATTGTAATTGTTGTAGAAGATACACTTGTCCCATCAGAAAGACTACCAGAGAAAGTAAATGTATCTCCACTGTTAAATCCAAGATCTACTAATTTCATAGTTTCATCTACTCCACTTTTTAAAACATAGAAAAACTTTGTGTTATCTGGATTATCTGTAAAAATTGGTATGTTATCTCCTTTATCACTATAAAATTTAATATAGAGCTTGTTTATATCAAAAGTCTGATCTGGATTAACTGGATTAGAACTTTTAAATATTCCAAAAAGAGGTTCTTCACTTCTAAAAGCTGTAACATCCATTTTCCCAGAAGCAATTAATTCGGGTTTTTTGACCAGAATATCGTTAACTTGAAAATTAGCAGGATCTGAACCTATAAAAAATATGTTTATTCCTGTTGCTAAAAGTATACCTGAGGTATCATTTGAGAAAGCAAAAGAATAATTATCTTGAGCTTGAAAAACAAGTTTTCCACTTCTTGCAACTGCTCTTACATCCCAAGTGGTGGAATCTGTATAAAAACCTACATCCTCAAGTGCTAAATTAATCTGATTTACTAAATCATCTAATGTTGCATCAACACTTAATCCTTCCAAAGAAACTTTTACAGGTGTTATTTTATCAGTAGGATCCTTGACCCAAATATAAAAAAATCCAGTAAGTGCGCTTCCATCAGAAGTTTTAGTAAGATCTAAAAAATATGGTAATTCTTTAATATATTGATTAACTTGATAAGCGCCTTCTAATTCTTTTTCATAAAAAATTAATCCTACACCTTGAGTATGAAGTTCATTTACAGCTTTAATTAATTCTTCTCCAAAAAGTTTAAGTCTTCCTGCAAGATTAAGTTCAGTTACTTTTCTTTGATAAGCTGGATCATCAAAGTTACCAAAATCTATAGGTCCTGAAATAGAAAAACTTAACTCTCCAGAACCTCTATATTGATCTTCTATAAAAAGTCTTCCATCTTTAATATAGGCTATAACAGTATAATTAAAGGCTTTTTCTATCTCATCTAAAAGATCCCTTACTGTTTCGTTCCCGGTATTTATGGTAAAACTTCCTGAAACGGAATTTCCAAAGTGATCTGTTCCAGAAAAGTTAAAAGTGCCTGATGTAACTCCCAAATCACTGAAATTATCACTTTCACTTATCAATTCTCCTGATTTGGTAAAAACCGTTTTATTTCCTGAAACATATTCGTAATTAAACTCATCTGAAAGTTGCTCTAAAAGTCTTAACCATCCTCCCAGTTCTCCTGAACTTACTTCATCACTTGTTAAAGGAATTTTCTCTCCTTTTGTGCTTACCCAATAAACATCTGTTCCTGAAACTTCAAGATTCCAGCTTCTTCCAAGCTCAACTAAATTAAATCCTTTACTAAGCACTATATTATAAGCTCCTTCCTTAGTTTCAAAATATTGAATAGACGCAAGTTGAGATAATTCTCCAACAAGCTTGTCTCTTTGATCTCTAAGATCATTAGCTGAACGACCACCTGTTTCCATAGCTGAAATTTGAAGATTCAATTCTGCAATTTGAGAACTTAAAGCATTTATTCTGTCAACTAAAGTTTCTAATTTAAGTCCAATCTGAGTTTCCAAATCCTGTAAACCTTTAAATTTGGCTTTTAAAGTTTCTGTTATAAGTTTTCCTGTTTCTATTACTTGGGTTCTAGCAGATAAATTTTCAGGATAATTAGCTAAATTTTGCCAAGCCATCCAAAAATTTTGTAATATTTGAATAAGCCCACTTTCATATGCAACTTCATTAAAAAGTGTTTCTAAAATAGTCATTCCTGTATCTTCAGCAGAAAAAAGTCCATAATCTATCCTTTTTAAATTTATATTTTTTTCTAAAAAAGCATCAAAATAACGTTTAATCATTTCAATTTTTACACCAGTTCCAATAGGTCCTGCAGGAGAAGGACTTGGGGGAAGAGTAGTCTCTACAGGCTTTTGTCTGCAATAAGCTTCATTATTTATATTAGCTATATTATGGCTTATTACCTGAGTAGCAGTTTGAAAGGAAAGTAAAGCATTTTTAGCTATATTTAAAGCTGCAATTAATCCTGCCATTTTAAATTTTTTATGCTGATTTAGAAAGAAGTTGAGGATTCATTTTTACAGCTCTTTTCCCATAAAATTCCCTCTCATAGAGAATTTGAGTTAAAAATTTGTAAGCTTCCTCAACAAAATTAAGTCCTGCTTCAATAATTTTTTTATTCCTCTCATTAATATCTGCTATTTCTTTCAAAAATTTTTCTTCCTCAGGAGTGAATTCTTTATCTTTTAAATAATTAGCAAGTCTTGCTTTATAAGAGGCCCATCTCAGAATTTCTTCTACTGCTCCGTTCATAAGTGCATCTTTTTCTTTTTCAAGAATCTCTTTCAGTTCTAAAAGCTCTTTCCTTACCATAAAATTTCCCTCCTCTTTTATTTATTATCGGCATTATTATCTTTATTCTTAAAATAATTTTTTATAAGAATCTGATATAAATAATCACTCAAGCTCCTTGGTCTACCTGAAATAGAACGGGCTATTTCCTGATAAAGATAATCTTGAAAAATCTTTTTTTCTAATGTTTCTGGAAAAAAATTACTTTTTATAATAGTATTATTTAATCCTTTTAAAACCTCATACCATATTAAAGATTCAAACTCACTACAAACTATTTTTAAAGCTGTTTTTATATCTTTTTTACTTAAATTAATAATTTCATTCAGGTTTTGATAATAAATTCCATAATTTTTCATTTTTAAAAAACCTTTTAAATAATTATTAGTTCAGCATGTAAAGCACCAGCAGCTTTTATAGCTTGTAAAATTGAAATAAGTTCAGTAGCTGTTGCTCCTACTGCATTAAGTGCTCTTACAAGCTCTCCCAAAGTTGTTCCTTTTTCTAAAATAACTACTCTTGCTTTTTTTTCTTTAGCTTTTATTTCTGTTCTTGGAACTATTACAGTTTCTCCAGGAGAAAATGGATAAGGTTGATAAACCTCTGGATATTCTCTAACTTCTATACTAAGATTCCCATGTGCTATAGCTACTTTAGAAATTATTACATTTTCTCCTATTACTACTGTTCCTGTTCTTTCATCAATAACTACTTTGGCTGGGGTATCAGGGGTTATTTCTAAATTTCCAATTTCTGCTAAGAGTTTTACTACTTTTTCTCTATAAGAAGTTGGTATTTTAAGCTCAATGTTGCGGTTATCTTTTGGATAAGCATAATTTCCATTTAGATAATCATTTATTGCTTCTGCTATTTTATAGGCTGTAGTAAAGTCTGCTTCTTTTAAAGAAAGGGTTATTTTTGGATTTACCTTTAAATCTTCTTCTACAATTCTTTCTACTATAGCTCCATTAGGGATTTTTCCAGCAGTAGGATGAGCTGTTTGAATACGTGCACCTGTACCTTCTGCTGCAAATCCTCCAATAGAAACTGGACCTTGAGCTAAAGCATAAACTTTTCCATCTGGCCCTAAGAGAGGAGTTAAAAGTAAAGTTCCTCCTTGAAGACTTTTGGCATCTCCCAGAGAAGAAACTTCTACATCTATTCTCTGACCAGGCATAGCAAAAGGAGGAAGATAAGCTGTAACTGATACTGCTGCTACATTTCTAAGAATAATTTGTTCCTTAGGAACTTTTATACCAAATCTTTCAAGCATATTTACTACAGATTGAACAGTAAATTTACTTAATATCCCATCTCCGGTTCCTTTAAGTCCAACAACCAATCCATAACCTATTAAATAATTACCTCTTACACCTTCTATATCAACTATATCTTTAACTCTTGCTCCTGAGGCTGAAGATGAAATAAAAAGATTCAATATAATCGAAATAATTATTATTTTTATTCTTCCCATTTATAAATCCTCCTAAAAAAGCCAAAAGAGATGTAATAATCTGGTAATAATTCCAGGTCCAGTGGCAACTTCGCTGGTGGGTCCCTTACCACTATATTCTATATAAGCATCTGAAATTTGAGTGGAAAGAACTGAATTATCATAATCTATATCTACAGGTCTTATTATTCCTGTAATAGTAATATATTCTAAATCTTTATTTCTTTTAATAGCTCTTGTTCCCTGAATAACTAAATTTCCATTAGGTAAAACCTTAATTACCCTGGCAGTTATAGTAGCTACAATTTTACTTTCTCTGGATATTTTTCCTTGTCCAGAAGTAGAAGTTTGTAAACTTCCATCAAAAAGTTCAGATGGTGTAGCATCCTTAAATACTCCTTCAATTCTATTTTCTAATCCTAAAAATTTGTTTATTCCTGCTTCTGCTGAACTACTTTTAGAAGTTTGTTGTTTTACTGTGTTAGAACTCTGATAGGTTTCAACAATCTTAATGGTTACTATATCTCCAACATGCCTTGCTCTTAAATCAGAAAAACTAATAAAAACCGGGCTATCTTTATATAAAGAACCTTTACTTAAAGATTTAGGCTCTTTATAAGAAATATCTATCTTTGGTGGGGGTGGAGGAGGAGGTGGTGTTTTTGGATTATATTCAAAACATCCACAAAGATAAAATAAAATAATTAATAAATATAAAAATCTTATTTTATCTTTCATTAAAATGAGACCTCCACTTCTTCTGAAGAAATTACCTTTCCCCATAAAACTTTTTTACTACTTAGATTTTTAACTTTAATTCTTCCTCCTTCTCTTCCATCTTGAAGAGCTATCCCTTTTGCCTTTACAATGAAATTGTGTCCTCTGGCTACTATATAAACTATTTGATTTCTTTTGATAATCACAGGTCTTTGTATATGAGAATATCTAAGAACTGTACCAGCTTTTAAACTCATTCTCACCTGTTTCCCTATAGCTGATTCTTTATTTAAAATTACATCTTGGGGAAGCCTTGAAAGAGGTTTTAATTCCAAAGTTATATCCTCTTCACTTAATATAGCTTTATTAAGAACAGGTCTTTCAAGCACCACTACAGGAACTTTAGCTTCTACATAACCCCAAATTTTTACTCTCTTTAAAGTTTTTCCTTTTCTAAATTCTAAAATAAGAAGATTAGAGCCTACCTTAGGAGTGGTAATAAATTTAACTTTATAAGATATTTCTTTTAGAATATTTATATTTTCTGGTTCTATTCTTATTTTTTCTAAGTATAAATCCCCCTTTACCCAAGAAAGTTTATTTTTTATTTCTTTTAGAAAAATATTTTTAAAATCTTCAGAAGTGTAAAATGTTTCAGCAAAACTCAAAGTAGTTTTAAAAAAAAGAACAATAAAAATCAAAAAAAAGATTATTAATCTTTTCATTTTTTACCTCTTAAGATTATTTGCCATTTCTAAAAGATTATCTGCAGTAAGAACTGCTTTAGAATTAGCTTCGTATGCTCTTTGAGTTATAATCATTTTTACCATTTCTTCTACTACATCTACATTAGACATCTCTAAATATCCTTGAGCTATGGTTCCAAAACCATTCTGTGCTGGAACTCCTTCTATCTCATCTCCTGCTGCATCAGAAGCTTTAAAAAGATTTCTTCCTACTGCATAAAGTCCAGCAGGGTTTGGAAAATCATATAAAAGTATTTGACTCTGAGCCAAAACATTTCCGTTAGAATCAAGAGCTGTAATTATTCCATCTCGAGTAACTTCAATCTTTACAGTTCCTACAGGAATAGTGAATTCAGGATAAAGTCTTGCTCCATCAGAAGTTACTATATATCCATCTCTATCAAGTTTAAAATTTCCTGCACGAGTGTAATATTCTTCTCCTACCAAAATGACTTTAAAAAAACCTCTTCCTTCTATAGCTAAATCAAGTTCTTGGTTGGTAAGTTGATACTCTCCTTGAGTAAAAAGTTTAGCTACAGCTACCGGTCTTACTCCAAGTCCAATTTGCATTCCTACAGGAGTTAGTGTTCCTTCTGCTGTTAAAGCACCAGGAAGTTTGAGATTCTGATAAAATAAATCTTCAAATTCAACTCTGCTTTTTTTAAATCCTGGAGTATTCACATTAGCAAGATTATTTGCAATAACATCTAATTGGAGCTGTTGTCCTTGCATACCTGTTGCTGCACTCCAAAGTGCTCTAATCATATTCCCTCCTTATCTTTGCGAAATAGTTAACAATCTCTCTATTGCTTCATCTAAGCCTTTAATTGATTTTTGAATAGCCTCAAAAGTTCGATTAATTTCTAAAAGATTTACCATTTCTTTTAAAGGATTTACATTAGATTTTTCTATATATCCCTGTTTTATTTCATAATTTTCGGATCTTCTTTCCTGGGCACCATCTGAAATATAAAGATTTTTACCTAATTTTTTTAGCTTACTATAATCATCAAAAGTAACTACATCTAATCTTCCAATCTCAGTCATATCTATGGATAAAATACCTTCAGGAGATACTTGAAGTTTCGAATTTTCCATAGTAATAAAACCTTCTCTTGTCATTCCAGGATCAACTACTACTGGGGTTCCATTAGCTAAAACTGGATATCCTTCAGGAGTTACAAGCCTTCTCTCAGTATCTAAAGTAAAATTTCCTGCTCTTGTATAAGCTATTCCATAAGGTGTCTGAACTTTAAAAAATCCTTCACCTACTATAGCAAGATGTAAAGGCTCACCAGTATATTCTAATATTCCCTGTTCTTTTCTAATAAATGGAAGTGTCTCTTTATAAATTTTGATATATTTAGGACCTATTTTTTTCATTAAAACCTCTATAAAAGTGATACCATCAGCTTTATAACCAGGGGTATCAACATTTGCTAAATTATTAGCAGCAATAGTTAATTTTCTTTCTATCAATTGAGCAGCTTCCAAAGTTTCCAATAATCCTAAATGAGGATTTATTCTAATTCCATTCATAACAAATCTACTTTTTTAAAATAGCTATTTTATATTTATCAAAACTTATGCCTAAAAGACTTTAAAATTTGATTGACACAAAAAGAAAATAATTTTAAAAAAAATAAATATTTTAAAAATATGAGGAATTTATTTCCTATTTAATAATGAATAAGTGAAATTATTTCCTTGTCAAAATTTCAACAAAATGTCAAAATAATTTACTAAAATTCTCCCCCGATTCTGAAATTAAAATTACTTGAGTCTTCATCAGGTTTCCTATCTATATTATATCCCCATTCTATTCTCAGGGGACCAAAAGGAGAAAGCCATCTTAATCCCACTCCTATACTTTTTCTAATATCTGAACTCTCAAAACCTGTTTTTATATCCCAAGCATTACCTATATCAAAAAAAACAACTCCATTTAAATTAATATTTTTTATAAGTGGAAATATAGCTTCTGTCTGAAGATAAAACATCCTTGTTCCACCAATTTTATCTCCTGTTTTAGGATCCTTAGGAGATATATCTCCATATTTAAAACCTCTAACTGAATTTATACCTCCTAAAAATAATCTCTCATAAACTGGAACTTTTTTTGCTCCTCCCTCTGTAATATAACCATATCCTAAGTTAAGATGTCCTATTAATTTAAAAATTGGAAAATAAACTTGATGTTTCCCTTCTAATTTAATAAAATTACTTTCTCCTCCTAAATATTCCCCAGCATATTCTATTTCTAATTTATGATACCATCCTTTAGTTGGCAGAAAATATCTATTACGAGAGTCGTAAATCACACCTGCTTGTAAAGCACTGGTAATATTTATATCTTTTGATTCTAAAATGATCTGAGCTACATCTTCAGAAAGATCCTCTAATTGGGTATCATCATATCTATATCCAATATAACCAGAAAGTTCAGGAGTAAAGCCATATCCAATCCTTATAGATCCTCCTTTGCTATCTTTAGTAAAATCGTCATATTGAAATCTGAGGTTATATAAAGACCATCCTAAAGAATAACGTGAATCTTTAAAATAAGGATCAAAAAAATTTATAGAGTATCTTGTAGTTCTTGCTCCTAATCTTGCAAAAAGAGTAACCCTTTGTCCTTTTCCAAGAAAATTTCTTTCGGTAATGTCTCCCATTATAACAAATTTATCATAAGAACTATAACCACCTCCTATGGCAAAAGATCCTGTAAGCATTTCTTTTACTTTAACCTTTAAATTGATCTCTTCTTCTTTTACTCCCTTTTCTTTTTCAATTTTTACTTCTTCAAAATATCCTAATCTTCTAAGTCTTGCTTCACTTTCTTCTATACGAGAAGCACTATAAGGCCACCCTTCTGCTATTTTAAGTTCTCTTCTAATAACTTTGTCTCTGGTTTTAGTATTCCCCTCAATCTCTATTCTCCTTATATAAACAACAGGTCCTTTATCAATATCAAAGGTAATGTTGACTAATCTATTTTTAGGATCTTTTTTTATTTTAGTATCTACTTTAGCATAGGCATATCCGTAATCTGCAAAAAGATGAAGAAGAATTGATTCATCTTCTCTTAAAGTTTTAAGACTAAAAATCTTCCCAGGAGAGGTTTGAATTTTTTTATAAATTTTTTCTTCAGGAAATAGATCTTGATTTATTTTTACCTTTCCTACTTTGTACTGAGATCCTTCCTCAATAGGAATCTTTATAATCACACCATCTGGTTTTTCTTCTACTATAGGTTCTCCTATTTTCACATCTATATATCCTTTATTTTTATAAACTGTTTCTATTTTCCCAAGATCTCTCCGGAGAAAAGCTATATTATAAACCCCTGGTTCTGCAACTGGCTCAGGACGAATAAAAGCTCTTATATATTGAGTTATTTTTTTGATGGGTGAAAAAACAGTTTTTTCTGAAATAGAAAGGTATTTTTTTAAAGTTTTATCAGAAAAAGCTTTATTTCCTATAAATTCAATTTTTTTTATATATTTTTTTTTACCTTCCTTAATATTAAAAACTATATTTATTTGAGCAGGAGGTGCTTTTTCAGTCTCTATAAAAACTTGAGTACCTGAAAAACCTAATTGTTCATAATACATTTTTATATTTTCTATAGCTTTATCAAGTTTCTTAGGTGTAATAATTTGTCCTTCTTCATTATCAACAATCTTTAAGATCTCTCTTGTTTTAACTTTTTTTTTTCCTCTAAATATTACTTCTCTAACTGAAGGATTTTCTTTAATTTTAAAAGTAACAATTACTCCCTTAATTCCCTTATCAATTTTTAATTCTATATTTTCAAAATAGCCCATTTTATAAATAGCCTTTAAATCTTTATTTAATTTTTGGGGATCAAAAATATCTCCT